>DASQMQ010000438.1:0-3684 GCA_035645455.1 Pseudonocardia sp. | reverse complement strand
CCGATGCGGCCGCGCCGGGCGCGCCGATGGCCGGCGGCGCGAACGAGCGAGGTCCCCCGTCCACGAGCACCACCACGTTCCGCGCCACCTGCGTCACCGGTGCGGACGGGTGCGTGGCGCAGTCCCGCTCGGCCGCTGCGGCCGGCGCCGGGGTGGACCACCTGATGACCCGCAACGCCGTCGAGGCCGCCGCGGGCGTGCAGCTGCAGTCCCGCAACGCCACCACGACCGAGTCCACCCAGAGCTCCACCGAAGACCAGGACCAGAACGACCAGGACCAGCAGGACCAGGCGGCCGAGGACGAGCCGACGGGCCCGCTGCCGATCACCTACTCCCAGTCCACCGGGATCGCCGAGTGCCTGGGCGCGGACTGCGCCACCCTCGGTGAGTCCGTGTCGACCACCACCGGCCTCGGCGACGCGGCGGTGTCGACCTCCACCGGCGAGGGTCGCTGCACCGGACTCGCCTCCGGGTGCGCGGTGTTCGCCGACGCGACCGCGGCGACCACCCCCGACGCCGGGATGTCGACCGACCCGCAGGACCCGGCGGCCGAGCCGGTCCCCGGGGTTGCGGGCACCACCCAGGCCGGGGCCCGGATCGACTGCCCGGCGCAGTGCCGCGGCACCGTCACCGGCGACACGGTCGCCGCAGCCTCCCCCGACGGCGGTGCGACCGCCGCGATCGCGACCGCTCGCGATGCTCTCCAGGCGGCCCAGGCCGCCCAGGCCGCCGGCTCGGGTGGCCCGGTCGTCGACGGCAGCAGCGTCGGCACCGGCGCAGCGGCCCCGGCCGGCGGGCCGGTCATCGCCACCGGTCCGGCCGAGCCGGCGCTCAACGGCGCCGGGGTCGACCCGACCAGCGTGTCCGTCGCCGGCGCCGAGAGCGCCTGCGGCGGTGACGCCCCGTGCACCGCGGCCGTGCGGACCAACGGGTCCGCGTCCACCTCGGGGCCGGTCGGGGCGGAGCGCTTCGCCACCACCGGGGCCGGTGCGGACGCGGTGTGCACGACCGCGCTGGGCGGCTGCCCGGCGGCGACCACGAGCTTCACCGTCGGCACCGACGACCCGGCAGCGGTCGAGACCGCGGTGTGGACCGCGCATGCGGCCCAGCAGCCGATCACCCCTCCGGCGGCGGACCCGGCTGCGGACCAGGCGACCGACCCCACCGCGGACGCCGACGACGCCCCGGACGTCCAGGCCGATCTGGCTGCCCTGCCGCGCACGACGCTGGCCATCGCCGGATCGGGCTGCGCGTCGACCGAGGGCTGCCACTCCGGCACCACCGGGTTCACCGCGGACCACACCGCCGAGGTCGCCGCCGAGTGCCTGGGCATCGGCTGCACGACCCGCACTCAGGGCGCGGCGCTCTACGACGGCAACACCGCCACCGCGGACACCGCCTGCACCAGCGCGGAGTTCGGGCAGTGCGCGGGCACCAGCCGGGTGGGAGCCACCGCGACCGGGGCGGACGTGTCCGCGACCTGCGCGGGCACCGAGGGCTCGACCTGCACCCACGAGTACGCCGCCGCCAGCCACGCCGCCGACACCACCGGTGGCCACCGGGCCACCGCGGACGCCACCTGCGGCGCGGCCGGCGCTGCCGGGGCGGGCTGGTGCGGCACCTCGGCGCTGGCCGCGACCACCGCGGACACCGCCACGGCCGCTGCGGCGTGCCAGGGCAGCGCGGGGTCCGGGTGCCGGTACAGCTACCGCGCGCACTCCGCCGAGCGCGATTCCGCCGCCGGCAGCGCGGCGCGGGCCTCGGCCACCGGGACCGGCTCGGGGACGCTCGGGGGCGGGCAGGCCGTCACCACCGCGACCGCGGACGCCGGGCCCGGTCAGGCGTCGGCTTCGGCGAGTTGCCAGGGCACTCCGGGGACCGACTGCGGGTACTCCTACTCCGCGCGGGCCGCGGCTTCGGCCTCCGCCCCGGGTGCCTCGGCGCGCGCGTCGGCCAGCGGATCGGGCGGCGGCGGGATGGGCTCCGGTGGGGTGGCGGTGTCGGCGCAGGCGTCGGCGGCGCCGGGGCGGGCGTCGGCGTCGGCGTCGTGTTCGGGGGCGGCGAACTGCCGGCATTCGTACTCGGCGTCGGCTTCTGCGTCGGCTTCTGCGCCGGGTGCGTCGGCGCGGGCGTCGGCGTCCGGTTCGGGTGGTGGTGGGCAGGGTTCGGGTGGGGTGGGGGTGTCGGCGCAGGCGTCGGCGGCGCCGGGGCGGGCGATGGCGTCGGCGTCGTGTTCGGGGGCGGCGAACTGCCGGCACTCCTACTCGGCCAGTGCCTCCGCGTCGGCCTCCGATCCGTCCGGCTCCTACGCGAACGCCGCGGCCAGCGGCTCCGGCGGTGGCGGGCAGGGCTCCGGCGGGGTCGCGGTGTCGGCGCAGGCGCAGGCGGGCGACGGTTTCGCCCGCGCGTCGGCGTCCTGCAGCGGGGCGGCCAACTGCAGCGCGACGTACACCGCGCACGCCGAGCTGACCCGGACCAGCCCGGCCGGGGAGACCGCGCACGGCGAGGGCACGTGCTCGGGCACGGGCAACGGTGGCTGCGGGGTCACCGCCCGGGTCCGGTTCGGTCCCAACGGCGGCGGTGGCGCGGAGTGCTTCGGCAACTGCGCCAACTTCAGCCAGAACGGCTGGTACCGGGCACCGGCCGGGACGGGCTACGACTCGGCCGGCAACCTGGTCCCGGTCGACCGGAACGGCAACCCGGTCCCGATCGAGGAGCTGGGCCCGGAGGACCGGGCCGTGCAGGGCACCCGGGACGCCGACGGCAACCCGATCCTCAAGATCAAGCCCAGGGGCGGGGACGTCCGGACCTACCCCTGTCCGCAGATCCCCTGCACCGCGAACGGTCCGGGTGGGGAGCGGATCACCTACGACCCGGACCGCGGCGGCTTCGACGCCGGGATGCCGGTCCAGGCGGAGGCGCCGCAGGGCCCGATGGACACCGCCACCGGCACCGACGGCGTCCGGATCGCCCGGGACCGCCGGGGCAACGGCTCGGGCTGGATCCGCGGCACCGGGCAGGTCAGCAACGGGTCCACCGGGGAGACCGTCACCTACACCGAGCCGGCGCCGAGCGGCGACCAGCACGGCTTCCGGCTGACCAACCCGACCACCGGCTCACCGTTCACCGCGCACTGCGGTGCGGCCTGCGAGTACCGGGGCGCTCCGGTGCCCGGTGCCCCGCAGGTCGACCACCTGGTGCTGCGGTCCGGCACCGCGGACATCGTCGGCCGCGACCGCAACGGCACCCCGGCCATGATCAGCTTCGACGGCACCGGCCGGTTCACCTCCGCCGAGGGCGACCTGCTCACCGGCATCGGACCGGTCACCTCGCCCGGGATCGCCACCGGCCGGGTGAACATCGTGACCCGCGACCGGGCCGGCCTGGGCGGGTCCATCGCCCTGCAGGGCGAGGGCTCGATCCGCCCGGTCGAGGGTGGCGGGCTGATCTGCACCGGTGGGGCCTGCGCCGGCACCCACCACATGCCCACCGAGCGGGGCGCTGGCGGGGTCAACGTCTGCTCGCTGACCGCGGCCGGTAGCTGCACCGGGATCGGCGCCCCGGTCGGCAGCGGCCGCACCACCGCCGCGGACCTGCAGCTCGCCTCCGTGCCGGCCGGCCAGGGCGGTTCGGTCTACTTCGTGCAGTACCTGCGCAACACCGACGGCACCGGCGGCGGCGCGG
>DASQMQ010000437.1:0-15820 GCA_035645455.1 Pseudonocardia sp. | reverse complement strand
ACATCGACGGAGATCCCGCGAGGATCACCAGGTCAGGAACCTACCCAGCCCATACCCGCCGGGAAACTCTCCCCGTTGCCAAGGCGACCCCGACCGCGCCACCCGCCGGCGTCATCCCCTCGCGCGGACCCGGTCGCGATCCGTCCGCCTCGACGGTCGCAGGCGCAGGACCAGCCCGGCAGCGCACAGCGCGGCCAACCCGCCGAGGAACCACGGGTCGGCGGCCCGCCCACCGCCCGCGCTGTCGGCGATGTGGTTCACCGCGTGCAGCCCGTTGGTCGCGGCGCCGGCCGTCAGGACCACCGCGACCAGGTCCCGCCAGCGCAGCGCGGCCAGCCCGATCAGACCCAGGCCCATCTGGAACGCGCCGGCGTCGCGCAGGAAGTGGTCGTGCGGGGGCCAGCGGGTGGCGACGGCGAACCCGGACGGGTCCAGCCAGCACCACGCCCCCGCGACCAGCATGACCAGCGCCGGCACCGCGACCGCCGCGGTCACCGCACGCCGCCGCCACCCGTCGTCGTGTCCGTCCACCGTTCCTCCTCGCGTCGGCCGTCGTACGAGGACGGCGCAGCGCGGCCGGACGTGACAGACCCCGGCGGTTGCGACGACCGCGGCGGCCGGACGTGCGCAGAAGTCGCCCCGGTCAGATCCGGGATCGGCGGAGCGCGGCGAGCAGCGGACCGGCCCCGGCGAACGCGGCGGGCCGGGAACGGCGTCGCTGCCCGTCGACGATCCCGGCCAGGGCCCAGAGCACGGTGGCCCCGTAAGCGGTGGCCGTGGTCGAGCCCGGACCACCGGAGCGGACGGCGGCGGTGCTGACCGCGGAGACGAGGGCCAGGGTGGCCACGGCGAGCACGTCGACGGAGCGGCGTTCGCGGACGGGGCCGTAACTCGCGATCATCGCCGCCAGGTTCACCGTGGCTGCCGCGGTACCCCAGCCCGACAGGCCGGCAGTGGGGGCGATCACGAACCGGCGATGTCCCGCGGTGAGGCGGTCCTCGCGCTCGGCGACAGCGAGGCGGCGGCGGGCGGTGCCGGCGGCGGCGCCCACGGCGACCAGTGCGGCTTGAGCGCTCCAGTACCGTTCCCGGCTGACGAGCGGGGCCCAGACGCCGGTGCTGCCGAAGGCCACGGCGAGCGGCCAGCCGATCTCGCGGAGAAGCGGGTCGGCTGCCTGCGAGGGGCGGGCCTGGTGCGCGGCGTAGGCGAGGGATGCCGCGTAGATCGGCACCCACACCGCGAACGTCCACGCCGCCGGCTGGACGACGTCGGGTGGTTGGATCGACCTCCGCACCCGCGGCAGCAGCACCGAGGGCAGCACCACTTGCGCGACCGCACCCAGAACGGTGCAGACCTGCCGGGCGACGTCGCCGCGGCCCGACCGGCCGGAGTTGATCATCAGTGGCCCGGCGCCGACAGTTGTCGCGGGGAGTGCTGCAGCGACCCGGATCGACCCTTGTTCAGCGCTTAACATTTCGCCAAGGTAGCGCGCTACCCGCTGTCGGACAACCCGCTGAGCGCCTCGTCCATCAGCGCGCGCAGGCGCTGCAGTTCGCTGTCGCCGAGCGCGGCGAAGCACCCGAGCAGGAACTCGTCCTGCGCCGGCGCGAGCCGGGAGACCAGCTCGGCACCGGCGTCGGTGAGCAGCACCCGGTTCGCTGCGCCGTCCGCCTCGCGCACCACCAACCCGGCCACTTCCAGCTTCGCGACCAACATGGAGATGTTGGCCCTGGTGACGTCGAAGTGCTCGACCAGCTCCCGCTGCGTCGCGGCCGGACGCCGCTGCACCGCGAGCAGGAGCTGGAACTGCGCCGGCGTGAGCCCGTGCCGCCTCAGCTCGGCCGCCGCCGCCTGACCGGCCCCCGGTGCACGAACCGGGCCAGCAGGCCGAAGGTCTTCGCCGACGTCTCGAGCCGAGAGTCCTCTGTCACCCCGCCAGTGTGTGCACTGCTGCGCGCAGCCCGACCACCGGGCGAGGTCGGGGACGGCCGAGCCGGATCGAAGCCGGTCACCACCGGGGTCGACCCAGCGGAGGGCAGTGCGGACGCCGGACGAAGGACCCGCGCCGCCCGGTCACGCCCGCCGGCCGGGGTCAGCCCGGCTCGCCGGTCCGGATGGTCTCGCCGCCCTTGTGCCCGGACTGCTGCCGGCCGAACCGGCTGTCCAGCAGGTGCTTGAGCTTGGTCGTGGCGCCGCTGCAGGCGTCGTCCAGGTTCGCGGCGTGGTGGGTGACCGCCACCGCGGGCTGACCGGCCGGTCGCGCCTCCATGGTGCACCGCTTGTCGTCGCCGATGGACCGGCCCGAAGCCTCGACCCCCAGGTGCACCTCGATCCGCGTGACGTGCTGGTCGAACCGCGCCAGCGCCTTGCCCACGTGCTCCTCGACCCGCTGGGCCAGCTCCTCGCGGGCGGAGATGGTGCTGTCGGTGTTGACCTGGATGTGCATGCAGGCTCCTTCGCAGACGCGGTGCGCCGGGGCCGGAAGGGCGGACGACCGCTCCGGCGCCCGGGCTCGGGGCCGACCCACGGGGAGAGACCGGTCTGGCCGGCACGACGGGTCGACACCCCGAGCCTACGCCGTCGACGGTGGCGGCGATCACAGCGGCGACGGACGCCCTCACCCCGGGTGACCGCCCGGTGATCGATCCGGCGGGCCGGGGCTGGGATCGCAAGCGCGTGACCGCCGAGGCCGACCCGCTCGCTGTGCTCGACCATCGCCTTCTACACCCCCACCCCCCACCCCCTCCACCTGACCCGGCCCGGGGCCGACCGGAGGAGGCGCGCCAGGTCGGCGCTACTCGGGGCGGGTGGGGCGGCGCGCGGGGACGCAGCAGTCCACGGCGCACGGGGCGCCGTTCAGGGTGCAGCCCGCCCCGGGGACCTCACCCAGCCGCCGCGGCAGCGCGGCGTGCCGCTGCTCGGCGATCAGCTCGGCCACCATGTCGGCGAACCGCGGGTCCGGGCCCGCCGTCGCCGCCCGGGCGAAGCCCATGCCCAGCTCGCCGGCCCGCTCGGCCGCCTCGGTGTCCAGGTCCCAGACCACCTCGAGGTGGTCGGACACGAACCCGATCGGCGACACCACCACCGCCGACACCCCGCGCTCGTGCAGCGCCTCGATGTGGTCGACGACGTCCGGCTCCAGCCACGGCACCTGCGGCGGCCCCGAGCGCGACTGCCACACCACGTCGTACTCGGCCTCGCCGAGCTCGCCGGCGACCAGCCGGGCCGCCTCGGCGACCTGCCGGGAGTACCGGTGCCCGCCCTCCTCGGGGGGGCCGGCCGCGGCGTCCGCCGACGCCGGCACCGAGTGCGCGGTGAACACCAGCCGGGTCCCGTCGGGCAGGCCGGCCCGGGCGGCGCGGACGGCGTCGGCGTTGGCCGCCACGAAGTCCGGGTGGTCGAAGAAGTGCCGCAGCTTGAGCAGGTCCGGCGCGTCGTCGCCGACCGCCTTGCGGGCCCGGGCGATGTCCTCGTCGTACTGCCGGCACGCCGAGTACCCGCCGTAGGCGCTGGTCGCGAACACCAGCCCCCGGCGCACCCCGTCCCGGGCCATCTCCGCCACGGCGTCCTCGACCAGCGGGTGCCAGTTGCGGTTGCCGAAGTACACCGGCAGGTCGATCCGCCCGCGCACCGCCTCGATCAGCTCGCGGTTGCGCGCGTTGATCGGGCTGACCCCGCCGAAGTGCTGGTAGTGCTCCTCGACGGCGTCCAGCCGCTCGGGCGGGACCCCGCGGCCGCGGGTGACGTTCTCCAGGAACGGGCGGACCTCGTCGGGCCCCTCGGGACCGCCGAACGACAGGACCAGCAGGGCATCGAACTCAGCGAACTCAGCGGACGTGCGCACACCGCCGATTAGACACCGACGGAGTGGAACCCGCCGTCCGCCCACACCATCGACCCGGTGGTCGCGGGCAGCCAGTCCGACAGCAGCGCGCACACCGTCTTGGCCACCGGCACCGGGTCGTTGACGTCCCAACCCAGCGGCGCGCGCTCGTCCCAGACGTCCTCGAACTTGGCGAAGCCCGGGATCGACTTGGCCGCCATGGTGCGCACCGGGCCGGCGGCGACCAGGTTCACCCGGATCCCCTGCGGCCCCAGCTCGCGGGCCAGGTACCGGTTCACCGACTCCAGCGTCGACTTGGCCACGCCCATCCAGTCGTAGGCCGGCCAGGCCTGCCGGTTGTCGAAGTCCATGCCCACGATCGAGCTGCCCGGCCCCAGCAGCGGCAGCAGCGCGGTGGCCAGCGACTTGTAGGAGTACGCGCCGATCTGCACGGCCACCGCGACGTCCTCCCACGGCGCGCCGAGGAAGGCCCCCTCCCCCAGGCAGGACGGCGGCGCTCCGGCGATCGAGTGCAGCACCCCGTCCAGCTTGGGCTCCTCGCCCAGGTGCGGGCTGACCCGCTCGACCAGGCTGTCCAGCTGGGACTGGTCGGTCACGTCCAGCTCGACGACCGGGGCGCCCTTCGGCAGCCGCTGGGCGATCCGCTCCACCAGCCGCATCCGGCCGAACCCGGTGAGCACCACCTCGGCGCCCTGCTCCTGGGCGATCTTCGCGGCGTGGAACCCGAGCGAGGCGTCGGTGATCACACCGGTGATCAGCAGGCGCTTGCCGTCGAGCAGTCCCATGGATGGCCTTCCTGGAGTGGGGTGGGGCGGGCGGGTGGCGCGGTTGAGGGCTCAGTGGCCCATGCCGAGGCCGCCGTCGACCGGGATCACCGCACCGGTGACGTACCCGGCGGCGTCCGAGGCCAGCCAGGTGACCGCGCCGGCGATCTCCTCGGGGGTGGCGTAGCGGCCCAGCGGCACCTGGCCCAGGATCTGCTCGCGGCGGTCCTCGCTCAGCGCCCGGGTCATGTCGGTGTCGACGAACCCGGGGGCGACGACGTTCGCGGTGATCCCGCGCGAGCCCAGCTCCCGGGCCACCGACCGGGCGAGCCCGACCAGCCCGGCCTTGGCCGCGGCGTAGTTCACCTGACCCGCCGAACCGAGCAGCCCGACCACCGACGACACGAACACCATCCGCCCGCCGCGCGCCTTGAGCATCCCGCGCGAGGCCCGCTTGGCCACCCGGTAGGCGGCGGTCAGGTTGGTGTCGACGACCGTGGTGAACGACTCCTCGCTCATCCGCATGAGCAGGCCGTCGTCGGTGATCCCGGCGTTGGAGACCAGGACCTGCACCGGCCCGTGCTTCGCCTCCACCGTGCTGAACGCGGCGTCCACCGCGTCGGTGTCGGTCACGTCGCACGGCACCGCAAGCAGCTCACCGGGCAGGCCGTCCACCGGGCTGCGGTGGGTCACCGCCACCTGGTCGCCCTGCGCGGCGAACGCCGTCGCGATCGCCAACCCGATCCCCCGGTTGCCTCCGGTCACCAGCACGCTGCGTCCCACGCGCCCACCCTAGGGCGTGCCCCCGATCAGCGGGCTACGGGAGCCGCCGGCCGAACGCCAGCCCGGTACCCAGCCCCACCACCAGCAGCAGCGCACCGCCGACCAACCACGGGCGGCTGGTGTCCACCCGGCGGGTCTCGTAGCCGATCTGCTCTCCCAGCTCGGCGTAGACCTGGCGGAGCTCCTCCTCGGTGGCCGCGGTGAAGAACTGCCCGCCGGACAGCTCGGCGATCCGCTGCATCGACGCGTCGTCCACGGCGACCGGCGTCCGCTCCCCCGGGTTGATCTCGATCGAGCCGTACTCGGTACCGAACGAGATCGTCGACACCGGGATGCCGGCCTCCGCCGCGGCCCGGGCCGCGGTGAACGACCCGCGCGGCTCCTCCTCCGGGGTCACCCCGCTGGGCACGGTCTGCTTGCCGTCGCTCATCAGCACGATCCGCGCCGGTGCCGGACCCTCCGCCGCGGCACCGGCGATGGCCTGGGAGAACGTCTCCACCGATTGCATCGCGGCGAACACCGCCTCCCCGGTGGCGGTGGACTCCGACAGCTTGAGCCCGTCCACCGCGCGCTTGACCGGTTCCCGGTCCGCGGTCGGCGACACCAGCACCGCCGCGGTCCCGGCGAACGACACCAGCCCCAGGTTGATCCCCGGGGTGAGCTGGTCGGCGAACGCCTTGGCCGCGGCCTGCGCGGCGGCCAGCCGGCTCGGCTCCACGTCGGTGGCCTGCATGGACAGCGACACGTCGATGACCAGCACGACGGTGGCCCGGTTGCGCGGCACCCGCGCCTCGGCCATCGGTCCGGCCAGCGCCACGGTGAGCACCGCCAGTGCGGCGATCAGCGCCGCCGCCGGCACGTGCCGGTACCAGCCGGGTCGCTTCGGGGCGACCGACTCCAGCAGCGCCAGGTTGGTGAACCGGAGCACGTCGCTGCGCCGCCGGCGCAGCAGCAGCACGTACCCGGCAGCCAGCGCGGCCACCACGAGCAGCAGCACCAGCCACCACGGTTGCGCGAACACCATCTACCGCCCACCCCCCGACCAGGCGCGCTTGCGGGCCAGGGCGAACCGCACGATGTCGGTGATCCAGTCCGAATCGGTCCGCAGGGTCAGCTGGGCGGCACCGCAGCGGCGCAGCGTGGCCGCCACCAGGTCGCGGTGCGCCGCGGCCGCAGCGGCGAACTCCCGGCGCAGCAGCGGGGTGGTGACCACCTCGCGCTGCCGACCGGTCTCCGGGTCGGCCAGCACCACCGAGCCGACGTCGGGCAGCTCCAGCTCCAGCGGGTCGAGCACCTCCACGGCCAGCAGCTCGTGCCGGGCGGACAGCGCGCGCAACGGCCGCTCCCAGTCCGGCTCACCGAGGAAGTCCGAGATGACCACGGCCAGCCCGCGGCGCCGCGGCGGCCGGCGCAACCGCTCGACGGCCTCGGCCAGGTCGCCGCGGGTGCCCTCGGGGGCCCGCGGGGTCTCCGCGATCCGGCGCAGCAGGCCCCGCGAGTGGGCCAGCCCGCCGCGGGCCGGGACGCGCACCGTCTCCGCCCCGGTGGACAGGATCGCCCCGATCCGGTTCCCGCCGCCGCGGGTCAGATGGGCCACCGCGGCCAGCGCGGCGATCGCCAGGTCGCGCTTCTCGCAGGCCGCGGTGCCGAAGTCCAGGCTCGGGGACAGGTCCAGCACCGCCCAGGTCTCCAGCTCCCGGTCGGCCACGGTCTCCCGCACGTGCGCCTCGGTGGTCCGCGCGGTGACCGCCCAGTCCATCCGCCGCACGTCGTCGCCGGGCTGGTAGGCCCGCGCCTCCCCCGGCTCGCTGCCCGGGCCGGGCACCAGACCCAGGTGGTTGCCCTGCAGCAGCCCGTCGAGCCGGCCGCGCACGGTCAGCTCCAGGGTCCGCAGCGCGGCCTCGATGCTGCCGTCCCGGAACGACGGCGGCGCCGCGGGCCACCGGCGCGCCCGCACCCCCCGTTCCGGAAAGCCACGTTCCGGCCCGCTGCCGACAGCGTCGTGGCTCTCCTGACCCGGGGCGACGGGCGGCTCGGGCACCGGGACCGCGGCGGTCACGCCGGGGAGTACTGGCTCGGGGTCGGCGCGGGGCCGGCCGGGCCGGCCGGGCGGGCGGTGACCTGCGGCAGCGGCACCGTGGCCAGCACCCGCGAGATGATGTGGTCCATCGGCACCTGGTCGGCGACCGCGTCGTAGGACAGCACCAGCCGGTGGCGCAGCACGTCCGGGGCCACGTCCAGGATGTCCTGGGGCAGCACGTAGTCCCGCCCGCGGACCAGGGCGATCGACCGGGAGGCGGCCACGATGCCCAGCGTCGCCCGCGGCGAGGCGCCGTAGGACACCCAGCCGGCGATGTCGGACAATCCGTGCTCGGCCGGGGTGCGGGTCGCCACCACCAGCCGCACCACGTAGTCGACCAGCGCGTGGTGCACGAACACCGACGACGACACCCGCTGCAGCCGGCGCAGCTCGTCCGGGTCGATCACCTGCTGGGCCACCGGCGGCTCGGCGCCCATCCGGTAGACGATCTCGCGCTCCTCCTCCACGCCGGGGTACTCCACGACGATCTTGAACAGGAACCGGTCGCGCTGGGCCTCGGGCAGCGGGTAGACGCCCTCGTTCTCGATCGGGTTCTGGGTGGCCAGCACCAGGAACGGGTCCGGCATCGGGTAGCTGTGCCCGCCGATCGACAGGTGCCGCTCGGCCATCACCTCCAGCATCGCCGACTGCACCTTGGCCGGGGCCCGGTTGATCTCGTCGGCGAGCACGAAGTTGGCCACGATCGGCCCCAGCTCGACGTCGAACTCCTCGCGGCCCTGCCGGTAGATGCGGGTGCCCAGGATGTCGGCCGGCACCAGGTCCGGGGTGAACTGCAGGCGGGCGAAGCTGCCGCCGACGACCTTCGCGACCGTCTCCACGGCGAGGGTCTTGGCCACCCCCGGCACGCCCTCCAGCAGCAGGTGGCCCTTGGCGAGCAGGCCGACGAGCATCCGCTCGACCAGCCGGTCCTGTCCGACGATCACCCGCTTGATCTCGAACACCACCCGCTCCAGGCGCTCGGCGTCGTGCGCGGGGTCGTGCTGGGACGGGTTGGGCACGGACTCCGGCACGCTCACCGCCCCATCCCACCGCGCCGCCCGTGAGACGCCGGTGAGCCCTCCCCCGCCGGGCCCCGCTCGGGGTTCGGGCGGGATTCCGGTCAGCGTTCCGCTGACCACAAGAAGCGTCAACGTTTCATTGACATCAGAGAGGACCGTCGAGAACGACGTTGTCGTGATCATCCAGCCCTGTTGATCACGACAGGTTCGTTCTCGACGGGGTCAGAGCACGCGGGTGGCCATCGGGAGCAGGCCCCGGGTACGCAGCGGGACCACCCGCACGCTGGCTCCGGTGTACGGCGCCTCGATCATCCTGCCGCCGCCGACGTACATGGCCACGTGGTGGATCGGAGCGCCACCGTTGCGGAAGAAGACCAGGTCCCCGGGGCGCAGGTCGGAGACCGGCACCTTGCGCCCGGCGTGGTACTGGTTGCGGCTGACCCGGGGCAGCCGCACCCCGGCCCCGCTGTAGGCGTAGAGCATCAGGCCCGAGCAGTCGAAGCCGATCCGGTTCAGCGGGGAGCCGAACCGGTCCGGGATGCCGGTGCTCGGACCGCGGCCGTTGCCCCCGCCCCACACGTACTGCACGCCGATCTGCGACACCGCCCGGTCGATCACCCGCTGCACCGCGGCGCTGCCCCCGCGCACCGGGCCGCCGGCGTCGGCGACGCTCACCCGGCTGGTCGCGGCCTCCCGGGCCGCCCGGTCGGCCGCGGCCTGCTCGGCGGCCACCCGGGCCTGCCACTCGTTCCACCGGGTGCGCTGGGCGCGCAGCCCGGAGTCGGCCGACTCGGCGGCGGCCAGCCGGCGCTGCACCCCGACCCGCCGCGCGTCCAGCGCGGCCAGCTGGGCGGCGTGCTCCTCGGCGGCGGCATCGGCGAGCACGAGTGCCTCGTCCGCGGCGGCCTTGGCCGCCGCGGCCTCGGCGGCCCGGTCCCGCGCGGCCTCCAGCGCGGCCCGGGCCCCGGCATCGGCGTTGGCCTTGGCGACCCGAGCCCGCTCCAGACCGTCCTGGGCGGCCAGCTGCGAGCGGGCGATCGCGTCGTTGAACTCCGCCCGGGCGACCAGCTCCTCCGGGCTGGTCGCCGCGGTCAGCAGGCCGAGCGGGCCGTTGTCGAGACCCTGCTGGTAGGCGGCCACCACGAACTCGTCCAGCCGGGCCCGGGCGTGGGCGATGGCCGCCGACGCCGCCTCGGTCTCGATCCGGGCCGCGTCGGCCTGCCGGGCCGCCTCCGCCGCCGCCGCCTCGGCCGCGGTCAGCACGACCAGCGCGGCCTCGGCGGTCTCCCGGCTGGCGGCCAGCGCGGCCGCCAGGTCGTCGGTGCGGAGGTCCAGGTCGGCCAACTCGGCGGTCAACCGGCCCACCTCCGCGGCGCGCTCGGTGACCGCCCGCTGGCTGCGCTCCAACTCGTCGTCACCGGGATTGGGCGGTGGCGCGGGCTGGGCCCAGCCGGTCGCGGTGCCGCCGAGCAGCGCGACCAGGACCAGCAGCGCAACAGCTGCTCGACGCATCGATCTCCCCCACTCGCCCGGCCCGATGGAACGCCAGGAGCCGTGCATGCTGCCATTCGGCGGAGCTGCGCGGGGGCCGCCACACCGCTGGGCGGTCGCCGTGTCCGCCGCCCGGGTCACGGATCGGCCACACCACCGGCAGATGCGTAGTTCCACGGTGCATTCCGCGACCCCACGTCGACAACACTCCTGCCGGCACCCCACGACGGAGCGGCGACCGACAGGAGCTACCACGGTGAGTGACTACGGGCGAGGTGGGTGGCCGCAGGCGCGGCCCGGACCGGGCGGACCGGGCCACGGCCCGGTGCCCCCGCCCGGCCAGGGCGGACCCGGCTACGGGCAGGCCCCCTACGGCCCGCCGCAGGGCGGCCCCGGGTACGGCGGTCCCGGCTACGGTCCTGCGGGCGGCCACCCCCGACCGGGTCCCCCACCCCACCCCAGCGGTGGCCACCGGCAGGACCACCCGGGCCACCCGCCCACCGGCGTGCTCCCCGGTCCCGTCGGACAGCCGCCGCCCTGGCCGGCGCCGGGTACCGGGCAGGCCCCGCCGCCACCCGGCTACAGCGCTCCGCCGCGCCGCCGCGGTCCGATCCTGGTGGCCGTCGTCGCCGTGCTGGCCCTGGTCGCGGGCGGGATCGGGGGCCTGCTGTGGCTCAACGGACGCGGCGGCGCCGACTCCCCGAGCGCGGCGGTCCAGCTGCTGGCCGCGGACCTGGCCGAGCAGAACCTCGTCGGCGCGGTCAGCCGCCTGCACCCGGCCGAGGCCACCCTGGCGACCGACCTCAGCACCGTGATCACCGACGAGCTGGTCCGACTGGAGGTCCTGCGCCCGGACGCCGAGCTCGGCCTGGGCACGGTGGAGATCAAGGACCTGCGCCTGGACGACGCCGCGGCCGAGCAGGTGCGCGCGGACGTCGTGATCAACAAGGTGGTCAGCGGCACCGTCACGATGAGCCAGGGCTCGGCCGACCTGCCGTTCACCGACGAGTTCGCGCAGCGGGCCTTCCCCGACGGCATGGTCCCGGCGGGACAGCCGACCACGATCGACCTGGCCGACGTGGCCGCCCAGGCCGGAGAGCCGATCCGGCTGGCCAGCGTGCGGGTCGACGGCGAGTGGTACGTGAGCCTGTTCTACACCGCCGCGGACTACGGGCTGCGCGAAGCGGGCCTGTCCTGGCCGGCGACCTCGGTGCCCGCGGTCGGCGCGGCCACCCCGCAGGACGCGGTGCAGGAGACCGTGCAGGCGATCCTCGACCAGGACGCCCGCCGGCTGGTCGAGCTCGCCCCGCCGGGTGAGCTGCAGGTCGTGCACGACGTCGGCGAGGTGCTGATCGCCGAGGCCGGCCGGGGCGCGCCGTCCGGCGCCTCCCTGGTCGAGCTGGAGACCACCGAGACCGACGTGCGCGGCTACACCGGCCTGCAGCTGTCCCGCGCGGTGATCGACGCCGACGGCCAGCGGGTCACCGTCGAGCGCGACGGCGACTGCCTGACCGCCACCGCTCCCGGCGGCGCACCGGAGCGGTTCTGCTCGGCCGACGTGCTCGACCAGTTCGGCGACACCGGCGACCCGACCCTGCAGCGCCTGGCGCCGAGGCTGATCCGGGCCGTGTTCGACGTCGAGGTGGTCACCGTCGAGGTCGACGGCGCGCACTACGTCAGCCCCGGCCAGACGGTGATCAACCTCTACGGCGACATCCTCGGGGTGCTCGAGCCCCAGGACGTGCGCGACCTGCTCGACGCCATGGGCTGATCCGCCCGACCGCGGCCCCGAGGCCCGTCCCCAGCCCGGGGACGGGCCCTCCGGCCGTTCGCCGCTCCGACTCGACGAGAAAACAGGACAAGCGTACTGTTTGCGGAGCGGGGTCCGGCGACGCGGTTGGACCAGCGGTGCGAGACTCCGCGGACATCCGAGATCCAGACGAATCCGCGCGCGCCCGGCCGAGACCCGGCGCCCACCACCGCAGGAGGACTCGACAGTGGCCACGAACACCCCAGGGGCCCGCACCAGCAGTTCCGGCAGCAGTTCGGGCACCGACAGCTTCGGCGCCCGGGGAACCCTGCAGGCGGGCGGGGCCGAGCACGAGATCTTCCGGATCTCCGCGGTCGACGGCGCCGACCGGTTGCCGTTCAGCCTGAAGGTGCTGCTGGAGAACCTGCTGCGCACCGAGGACGGCACCAACGTCACCGCGGACCACGTGCGGGCGCTGGCCGGGTGGGACCCGACCGCCGAGCCGGACACCGAGATCCAGTTCACCCCGGCCCGGGTGATCATGCAGGACTTCACCGGCGTGCCGTGCGTGGTCGACCTGGCCACCATGCGCGAGGCGGTCACCGAGCTGGGCGGGGACCCGACCAAGGTGAACCCGCTGGCCCCGGCCGAGCTGGTGATCGACCACTCGGTGATCATCGACGTGTTCGGCACGCCGGACGCCTTCGAGCGCAACGTCGACTTCGAGTACCAGCGCAACCGGGAGCGCTACCAGTTCCTGCGCTGGGGCCAGGGCGCCTTCGACGAGTTCAAGGTCGTCCCGCCGGGCACCGGCATCGTGCACCAGGTCAACATCGAGCACCTGGCGCGGGTGGTGATGACGCGCAACGGACAGGCGTACCCGGACACCCTGGTCGGCACCGACTCGCACACCACCATGGTCAACGGCCTGGGCGTGCTGGGCTGGGGCGTGGGTGGCATCGAGGCCGAGGCGGCCATGCTCGGCCAGCCCGTCTCCATGCTCATCCCGAAGGTGGTGGGCTTCAAGCTCACCGGCGAGATCCCGGCCGGCGCCACCGCCACCGACGTGGTGCTGACCATCACCGAGCAGCTGCGCCGGCACGGCGTGGTCGGCAAGTTCGTCGAGTTCTACGGCGAGGGCGTGGGCTCGGTGCCGCTGGCCAACCGGGCCACCATCGGCAACATGAGCCCGGAGTTCGGCTCCACCGCGGCGATCTTCCCGATCGACGGGGAGACGCTGCGCTACCTGCGCCTCACCGGCCGCTCCGACGACCAGGTCGCCCTGGTCGAGGCCTACGCCAAGGAGCAGGGCCTGTGGCACGACCCGGCCCGCGAGGCGGTGTACTCCGAGTCCCTCGAACTGGACCTGTCGACCGTGGTGCCGTCCATCGCCGGACCCAAGCGCCCGCAGGACCGGATCTCGCTGACCGAGTCCAAGGCGGCGTTCCGATCGGTGATCGGCGAGTACGCCGCCGCCCCCGGCACGGACACCCCCGACGACGCGGCGATCTCCAACTCCTCGGTCGACGAGTCGGTCGCCGAGACCTTCCCGGCCAGCGACCCGGCCAGCCCGTCCGCGCACGGCAACGGCGAGGAGGGCGAGCCGCGGGTCGCGGTGTCGGCCACGACCGGCGCACAGGGCCGGGTGAGCAGGCCGACCCCGGTCACCATGGGCACCGGCACCACCTTCGACCTGGACCACGGCGCGGTGGTGATCGCTTCGATCACCTCGTGCACCAACACCTCCAACCCGTCGGTGATGCTCGGCGCCGCGCTGCTGGCCAAGAACGCGGTGGACCGCGGCCTGGCGGTCAAGCCGTGGGTGAAGACCTCGATGGCTCCCGGCTCGCAGGTGGTCACCGACTACTACGAGAAGGCCGGCCTCTGGCCGTACCTGGAGAAGCTGGGCTACCACCTGGTCGGCTACGGCTGCACCACCTGCATCGGCAACTCCGGGCCGCTGCCCGAGGAGATCTCGGCGGTGGTCAACGAGGCCGACCTGGCCGTGGTGTCGGTGCTGTCGGGCAACCGCAACTTCGAGGGCCGGATCAACCCCGACATCAAGATGAACTACCTGGCCTCGCCGCCGCTGGTGATCGCCTACGCGCTGGCCGGCACGATGGACTTCGACTTCGAGAACCAGCCGCTCGGGCAGGACTCCGACGGCGCCGACGTGTTCCTGCGCGACATCTGGCCGACCGCGGCCGACGTGCAGGCCACCATCGACGGCTCGATCACCAAGGAGATGTTCACCAAGGACTACGCCGACGTGTTCGCCGGCGACGAGCGGTGGAAGTCCCTGCCCACCCCGGAGGGGCAGACCTTCGAGTGGGACCCGGACTCGACCTACGTGCGCAAGCCCCCGTACTTCGAGGGCATGGCCCCGGACCCGGAGCCGGTCCGCGACGTCACCGGGGCCCGGGTGCTGGCCCTGCTCGGCGACTCGGTGACCACCGACCACATCTCCCCCGCCGGGTCGATCAAGGCCGACACCCCGGCCGGGCAGTACCTGGTCGAGCACGGCGTGCAGAAGAAGGACTTCAACTCCTACGGGTCCCGGCGCGGCAACCACGAGGTCATGATCCGCGGCACGTTCGCCAACATCCGGCTGCGCAACCAGCTGCTCGACGGGGTATCCGGCGGCTACACCCGCGACTTCACCCGGGAGGGCGGCCCGCAGGCGTTCATCTACGACGCCGCGCAGCACTACGCCGAGCAGGGCACGCCGCTGGTGGTGCTCGGCGGCAAGGAGTACGGCTCGGGGTCCTCGCGCGACTGGGCGGCCAAGGGCACCGCGCTGCTCGGCGTCCGGGCCGTCATCGTGGAGTCCTACGAGCGGATCCACCGGTCCAACCTGATCGGCATGGGGGTGCTGCCGCTGCAGTACCCGGACGGCGAGTCGGCGGCGTCGCTGGGCCTGGACGGCACCGAGACCTTCGACATCTCCGGGGTCACCGCGCTGAACGACGGCTCGACCCCGCGGACGGTCCACGTCACCGCGACCCGGGAGAACGGCGAGACCGTCGAGTTCGACGCCCGGCTCCGGATCGACACCCCCGGCGAGGCGGACTACTACCGCAACGGCGGGATCATGCAGTACGTCCTGCGGGGCATGCTGCGCGGCTGACCGGGAGCACACGCAGGAGGACGGGCACCCGGACCGGGTGCCCGTCCTCCGCGTTCCCGGCCCTCCCCTGCCCCGCCGTGCCAGCGATCCGCTGACCTGCCGTTGGCGTCAATGAATCGTTGTCAGGAGGGGAGCGCGACGTCGCCGTGATCGGCGGGGCCGCCGGGGGCACCACGGGTGGGCGGTGCGTCAATGAAACGTTGCCGGACGGGCAGGGTTACGGTGGGCCGGTGGTGATCGTCGTGGCCGGGCTCGTCGTGGCCGTCGGCGCCGTGGTGCAGGGCTCGGTCGGGTTCGGGCTGGCCCTGGTGGCCGCGCCGTTCCTGGCGATCCTCGACCCCGCGCTGGTACCGGTTCCGCTGCTGGTGGTGACGCTGGTGCAGGCGGTGCTCGGCCTGGTCCGCGAGCACGCCGACACCGACTGGTCCGGGGTCGGCTGGGCGCTGCTGGGCCGGCTGCCCGGCATCGCGCTGGGCGTCCTGGCAGTGAGCACGCTGCCGCCACGCACCTTCCTCGCGGTGGTCGCCGGGACCGTCCTGGTCTGCGCGGCGCTGTCCGCCGTCCGGTGGCAACCGCGGCCGACGGTGCCGGCGCTGCTGGTCGCCGGGGTGGTGTCCGGCGCAGGCGGCACCGCGGCGTCCATCGGCGGACCGCCGGTCGCCCTGCTCTACCAGGGCCAGGACGGGCCGCGGGTGCGCGCCACGCTGGCCGCCTACTTCACCGCGGGCACCCTGCTGTCGCTGGGCGGGCTGCTGCTCGGCGGCCAGGTCTCCGCGGACGCGCTGTGGTCCGCCGCACTGCTGCTGCCGTTCATGGCGGCCGGGTTCTGGGTGTCCAACCCCGCCCGCCGGCTGCTCGACCGCGGCTGGGTGCGCCCGGCCGTGCTGGCGGTGTCCGCCGGCGGCGCACTCGTGCTGCTCGTCTCCGCCGCGCTGGGCTGATCCGCTCCCCCGGTTCGGCCC
>DASQMQ010000436.1:0-4329 GCA_035645455.1 Pseudonocardia sp. | reverse complement strand
CGACCGCCCGGTCCACGCCGGGGTCGCGGAGGCCTCGGTCCCCGGTCGAGCGGACTCCGGTCCTCGGGCGACCGGCCGGTCCGGGCGCCGACTAGCGTCCCCGCCGGAGGTGGTCGCGATGTCCGCGGGATCGGAACCGGGCGTGGTCCCCGACCTCGCCGCACGCCTGGAGCAGTGGGTGCGCAGCGGCCTGATCAGCAGCGAGCAGGCCGAGCGGATCCGGGAGTACGAAGCCGGGCAGCGGACGGTCGCCGTCGCCCCGACCGGTCCCCGCGGCGTCCGCCCGGGTTCGCTGGTCATCGAGGGTCTCGGCTACGTCGGCGGTGTGCTGGTGCTGGTCGCCGCGGTGACCCTGGCCGGTCGGTACTGGTCGGGCCTGGGCGTGGCCGGGCGGCTGGGTCTGGTCCTCGGCGTGGCCCTGCTGCTGGTGGGCGCGGGCGCCGCGGTGCCCGCCCCGCCGGGCTCGGCCGGGCACCGGCTGCGGGCGGTCAGCTGGGTCCTGGCCGTCGTGGCGTTCGGTGGCGGGCTCGCCCTGCTGGCCGACGAGGTGGTCGGGTTGGCCGGGGAGCGGGTCCCGTTCGCCGCGGCCGTCGGAGCCGCCGGACTCGCGGCACTGCTGTCGTGGCGACACCGCACCGCGGTGCAGCAGGCAGCCTTCGTGGTCGCCATGGCGGTCGCGGTGGGCACGGGTGCGGCGCTGCTGCCGTCGGCCGGGGACGGCCAGGTCGGGTTCGCCCTGTGGGGCTGGGGTGCGGCCTGGCTCCTGCTCGGGTGGGGACGCGTGGTCGGGTCCGGCTCGGCCGCCCGGGCGGCCGCCGACACCTGTGGCGGTGCGGTGGCGACGATCGGCGCCCTGATCGCCGTCGACACCGACCCGGGCAGCGTGCTCGCGCTGCTCACCGCGGCCCTGCTGGTCGCGGTCGGGGTGGGCCTGCGCGACCTGGTCCTGCTCGGCGTCGGGTCGGTGGCGACCCTGATCGTCGTGCCGACGGTGACGGCCCGCTGGTTCCCCGACACCCTGACCGCCCCGTTGGCCCTGCTGGTCGCCGGCGTGCTGCTGGTGGTCGGCGCCCTGCTCGCCGCCCGCCGGCGCGGCAGCGGTCCCCGACCGGGCCCCACCGGCGACCGGTCGCTGGGTCCGCGGGCCGCAGTCGTCGCGGCGGCAGCGGTGCTGGTGGTCACGGCCGCGGTGGTGGTGCTGCCGGGCCGGGGCTGAGCGGCCCGGGCGGCAGGCCCGCTCGGCCCGTCAGCTCTTCTTCCGGCCGGAGTCCACCACCTCGCCGCTGCGGATCTTCTCCCGGAACGACTCGACCTCCCGCTTCACCACCGGGGCCAGCAGGTACAGCCCGACGATGTTGAACAGGGCCAGCAGGAAGAGCACGGCGTCGGCGAAGTTCAGCACGCTGCCCAGCGTGAGCACCGAGCCGATCACCACGAACACGCAGAACATCCCCTGGTAGATCCGCTCGCTGAGCGGGCTGCGGCCGAACAGGTAGGTCCAGGCCTTCAGGCCGTAGTAGCTCCAGGTGATGATCGTCGACAGCGCGAACAGCGCGACCGCCACGGTCAGCACGTACGGGAACCAGGGCAGCACGGTGGCGAACGCGTCCGAGGTGACCAGCACGCCGTCCGGGGTGTCGCCGCCGGCCGCCGCGGTGGCCTGGGCGTCGCGCCAGAACGGGGTGCCGGCGATGATGATGGTGAGCGCGGTCATCGTGCAGATCACCACGGTGTCGATGAACGGCTCCAGCATCGACACGTAGCCCTCGGTGATGGGGTTGCGGGTCTTGACCGCCGAGTGCGCGATCGGGGCCGAGCCCAGCCCGGCCTCGTTGGAGAACGCCGCCCGCTGGAAGCCGACGATCAGCGCGCCGATCGCCCCGCCGGCCACCCCGGCGCCGGTGAACGCGCCGGCCAGGATCTGGCCGAACGCCGCCGGCACCTGGGTCAGGTTCACCGCGATGACCACCAGGCACGCCGTGAGGTAGACGATCGCCATGGTGGGCACCAGCCGGCTGGTCACCCGGCCGATGGACTTGATCCCGCCGATGATCACCGCACCGACGATCCCGGCCAGCACCAGCCCGAACACCAGCGCGGCGCCGGCGCTGCCCAGCGGTCCCTCGGCGCCGCCGGTCACGTCCTGGAGCTGGGCGAAGGTCTGGTTGGCCTGGAACATGTTGCCGCCGGCCACCCCGAAGAACAGGATCATGATCGCGGCCCCGGCGGCGAGCACCTTGCCGAGGTTCTGGCCGAGCGCACCGGGCAGCCGCTCGGCGACGCCCTTGCGCAGGTAGTGCATCGGGCCGCCGGAGACCGACCCGTCCGGGTGCTCCTCGCGGTAGCGCACGCCGAGCGTGCACTCGACGAACTTCGTGCACATCCCGAGCAGGCCGGCGACGATCATCCAGAACGTGGCCCCGGGTCCGCCGACGGTCACCGCCACCCCGACCCCGGCGATGTTGCCGAGCCCCACGGTGCCCGAGACGGCTGAGGACAGCGCCTGGAAGTGGGTGATCTCGCCGGGCTCGTCGTCGCTGGTGTAGCGCCCGCGCACGATCTTGAGCGCCAGGCCGAACTTGCGGAACTGGACGAACCGGAAGTACACCGTGAAGATCGTCGCGGCCAGCACCAGCCAGGCCACGATCCACGGGAACGTCACCCCGAACACGGTGACCTCGGCGAACACGAACGCCGACAGCCCGTCGGAGATCGGGTCGAAGACCGAGTTGATGGCGTTCTCGATGCCGGAGAGCGGCCCCGGGGGTGCCGCGAGCAGATCGGGAGCGACCGGGGTTCGTCCCTCGAAGGCGAGCATGCGGGCAGCAGATCGGACCGGGCCCGGGGCAGCAACGTGACCTCGGCATCGTCAGGTGATCGTAAGGTTGTGCGGGCGACCCGCCGGCGTCCGGACGCGCTCCGTTCGGCCGTCCGTCGCCGACCCCGGTCGGGCGTCGTCGACACCCTCCCGACGGGTGGGACGACCGCGGAGTGGGCATGCTGGCCGTGCCGGCGGTGGGCCGGGCGATCGGGAGGAGCGCGATGGCGGACCGACGAGCGGCCCTGGACGGCGGTGCCGACGGGGTCCGGACGCCGTCGGCGACGGCCCGGTTGCTGCTGGTCGAGGACGACGAGCGGATCCGCCAGGCCCTCGGGCTGGCGCTGGCCGACGAGGGCTGCGAGGTGGTGGAGGCCGGGTCCGGTGAGGAGGCCCTGGACATGCTCGGCTCGACCGCGGTGGACGTGGTGCTGCTGGACCTGATGCTGCCCGGGATCGACGGCCTGGAGGTCTGCCGCACCCTGCGGGCCGGCGGCGACCTGCCGATCATCATCGTCACCGCCCGGACCGACAGCGCCGACATCATCGCCGGTCTGGAGGCGGGCGCCGACGACTACGTGACCAAGCCGCTGGTCGCCGGCGAGCTGGTGGCCCGGATCCGGGCGCTGCTGCGCCGCCGCGGCCCGGCCGGCGGACCCCGGGTGCTGCGGGCGGGGGACCTGGAGGTGCGGCCCGACGAGGAGGTCGTGCTGCGCGACGGGACACCGGTGCACCTGACCCGTACCGAGTTCGACCTGCTCGTGGAGCTGGCCCGGGCCGGCGGCGCGGTGGTCACCCGCGAGGAGCTGCTGCGCCGGGTGTGGGGCTACGACTACTTCGGCGACACCCGCCTGCTGGACGTGCACGTGCGCCGGCTGCGCCGCAAGATCGAGCGCGACCCCGACAGCCCGCGCTGCCTGCTGACCGTGCGCGGCCGCGGCTACAAGGTGGCTCCGCCCGGCTGAGTGGGGTACGACGGGCAGATGATGCGGGTGTCGCTGCGCTGGCGGGTCGCAGCGGTGCTCGGGCTGGGCTCGCTGCTGCTCACCGGCGTGCTGGCCGCGGTGACCTGGAACCTGGCCTCGGGCTACATGCTGCGCCAGCGGGAGGACGCGGCGATCCGCCAGGCCGAGGTGAACGTCCGGCTGATCGACGCCGCGCTGGACGCCGAGGCGGAGGGGCTGGGCGACCTGCTCTCCGGGCTGACCACCGACTCCGACTCGACGGTGCTGATCGAACGGCCGCAGGGCTGGCTGACCAGCGGTCGGCAGATCGACGCCGACGCGCTGCCGGCGGAGCTGCTGCGCGCGGCCGCCGACGGGGTGGCCGTCCACCAGCGGGTGGACGTGCAGGGCGTGCCGGTGCTGGCGGTGACGTTGCCGGTGCCCGGCGACGGCGCCTACCTGGAGCTGCTCCCGCTGACCCAGCTCGACCGGGTCTTCCGCTTCCTGTCCACGGTGCTCGCGGTCGGCGTCGCGGCGAGCGCCCTGCTCGGGGTCGCCCTGGGCGCC
>DASQMQ010000435.1:0-3708 GCA_035645455.1 Pseudonocardia sp. | reverse complement strand
CCGACCGGCCGGCCCCGGCCCCGCTCCCCGACCTGCCGCAGGGCCGTCCGGTCCCGCTCCCCGGGCCCGCCCGGTCCCGCGGTCGCAGTCCGGTCCGGCCGGGCTTGGCCGCGTTCGTGGTGGTCCTGGTCGTCGCGCTGAGCCTGTCGACGTGGGCCTGGCAGCACCACCGGCAGGCCGGGATCATGAGCTGGGCCACCACCGTGCTGTGGACGCTGCCGATCACCACCTCGCTGATCGGGCTGGCCGGGGCGGTGCGCACCCGCCGGGCGCTGCGCCCCGCCGCCGTCCCGACCGGCCCACCGGCCGTCGTGCACGACCAGTTCCTGATCGTGGTGGTGCCGACCATCGGCCGCCACGACACCTACCCCGCGCTGGAGCGGGTGGTCCGCTCCTACGTCGAGCACCTCCCGGCGTTCTTCGCCCGGGTGCGCGTCGACGTGGTCATCGAGGAGGGCTGCGCGGCCGCGTCGGCGATCATCGGGCTGGCCGTGGAACTGCCCTCGGTGCGGGTGCTGACCGTGCCCGCGCACTACCGGACCCCGGCCGGCACCCGGTTCAAGGCCCGGGCCAACCACTACGCCAACGTCCGGCGGGTCGCCGAGGGGCAGGCCGCCGGCGACGTCTGGGTCCTGCACATGGACGACGACACCGGCGTCGACCGGGACACCGCCGAGCAGCTGGCTCGGTTCGTGCACGCCCAGCGCGGGCCGCACGGCCTGCACCTGGGCCAGGGCGTGCTGACCTACCCGCGCGAGCACGGCGCGCACCGGCTGCTCTGGCTGGCCGACGCGGTGCGGCCGTCGTCGGACGTCAGCGTCTTCGCGATCTCCACCGGCCGTGGCACCCCGCGGGCGGGTCTGCACGGTGAGCTGCTGCTGGTCCGGGCCTCGGTCGAGGCCGTCATCGGCTGGGACTTCGGGCCGCGGGCGATGGTCGAGGACGCCCAGTTCGCGCTGAACTTCGGCTACATCTTCCCGGGTCGCAGCGGCTGGTTCCCCGGCCGCTCGCTGGGCGCCACCCCGGTCACCGTGCGCGACTTCGTGACCCAGCGCGAGCGCTGGGCGTGGGGGCTCATGGAACTGGCCGCCAACCGGGCCATCCCGCTGCGGCACCGGCTGCTGCTCATCCACAACATGGTGATCTGGGCGTCCGGGCCGCTGCAGCACGTCGCGGTGATCCTGACCGTGGGCGCGCTGCTCGGTGACCTGGAGACGTTGCCGGTGGTGGCCGCGCTGCTACCGCTGTGGGCGATCAACATCGCCTACCAGGTCTGGACCTACTGGGAGGGTCTGAAGATCAACTGCCGGGCCTCGGCGGACGACCGCCGGCGCTGGTGGGAGCGGGTCGCGGTGGTCCTGCTGATGCCGCTGTTCTCGCTGTGGGAGGCGGCCGGCGTGCTGCGCGGGGCGGTGCTGTTCGTGCGCGGCGGGGAGACCTCGTTCGCCGTGATCGCGAAACCGCGATGAGGGGCTGGCGCTGGGTCACCGGGATCACCGCCGCGCTGACCGTGACCGCGCTGACCTGGAGCGCGCCCGGCGCCCCGCCCGCCACGGGCAGCCCCGACGGGCCCGCCGGCCCGCGGGTGCTGTCGCCGTGGTCCGCCGGGCGCCCCCAGCTGGGCGTGCAGGTGTACTGGGTGGACACCCCCGCCGACAGCGACGAGGTCGTGCGGCGCAAGGCCCGCCGGGTGCTCGACCACATCGTCGGCATGAACGCCAACGCGGTGTCGGTGTCCTTCCCGTTCTTCACCGACGGCATCACCGCGAGCGGGGTGCGCACCGACGAGCGCACGCCGAGCCCGGACCGGCTGGCCCTGGTCCTCGACGAGGCGCAGCGCTCGGGCCTGCGCACGACCCTGCGCCCGCTGCTGGACGAGGCCAACCTGATCGTCCGGGACCCCGGCGACTGGCGCGGCGAGCTGCAGCCGGCCGACCGGGACGCCTGGTACGCCGCCTACCGGGAGTTCCTCACGCCCTACCTGGAGATGGCGCAGCGCCACCGGATCGACACGGTGGTGGTCGGCGCCGAGCTCAACGCCATGCAGGCCGACCCGCAGTGGGGCCCGCTGGTCGAGCACGCCCGCGGGATCTACGCCGGCGAGATCGGCTACGCCGCCAACTGGGACGCCTACCCGGAGGCCCTCGACGGGGTGCCGGCCGACACCGTGGGCATCGACGCCTACCCGCAGCTGGACGTCGACCCGGCGGCCCCGGTGGCCGAGCTGACCGCGGCCTGGCGGGAGTGGCTCGACGCCACCGCCCCGCCCGCACCCGGACTGCTCTTCTACGAGGTCGGTGCGGCGGCCGAGACCCGGACGCTGGAGAACCCCGCGGTCCCGCACACCCCCGGCACCGCGCTCGACCAGGGCGTGCAGCGGCGCTGGCTGGCCGCGGCCTGCCAGGTCGCCCGGGACCGCGGGCTGGCCGGGCTGTACCTGTGGAAGATCGAGCTGGACGTCGACCCGGCGCTCGCCGACCCGGTCGCCGACCTGCACGACTCCTTCCTGGGCCGGGAGGCGGAGCGGACCATGCGGGACTGCTTCGCGGCCTGGGGGGCCGTGCGGTGACCCGGGAGGCCGCGGTGCGGGAGGCTCCGGCCGCCCCGCCGCCCGCCGCGGTCGCGCTCGGCGGGGTGGCGGTGCTGCTCGTCGTGCTGCAGGGCACCGGCGGCTTCACCGTGGAACTGCTGGGGGTCGACCTGCTGCTGGCGGTGGTCGGGTTCCGGGTGACCCACGCGCTGCTGGAGGGGGCCATGGCCGGCGGGACCGGCCGGCTGCCGCTGGGCGCCTGGTACGGCCACCAGCTCGCCTCGCGCGTCCCGCTGCTGGTCGTCGTGCTGGCGATCGTGCTGGCGGTGGCGGCGGCCGGGCGGCGCGATCCGGCCGGGCAGGCCGGTCTGGACGTGCTGACCGGCGCCATCCCGCTCGGCAACTGGTGGGAGCTGGCCGGGCGGACCGGGCTGCTGGAACCGCTGGGCCCGGCCCGCGACTGGTACGCCGACCGCCCGGGCACGATCGACCCGCTCGGACTGCTGTGGCTGGTCGGGCTGCTGGCGCAGCTCGCCGTGCTGTGGCCGTTGGTGCTCGCCCCGCTGCGCCGGCTGGTCCGCGCCCGGACCCGGCGCGACCTGCTGCGCCGGCTGCTGCCGGTGCTGCTGCTGACCGGCTACCTGGTCTGGCTGGTCGGACCGCTGCGCAGCGCGTCCGGCGCCACCCTGGCGGAACTGGCGCTGGGCACGCACGTGCGGGCGGCGGAGTTCCTGCTCGGGGCGGTCGCGGCGACCGTGGTGGTGGGGCTGCGCGACCGGCCGGTGTCGCGCCCGGTCGCGCCGCTGCTGGCGCTGCTGGGTACTGCGGTGCTGGTGGGGATGGCCGTCCTCGCCGTCCGGCAACCGGCCGAGTGGTTGCGCTCCGGCGGGCCGACCGGGGCGGCGCTCGGCGGCGCCCTCCTCCTGCTGGCCGCGCAGCTGCCGGCGGACGGGCCGGTGGGCAGCGCGCTCGGCCGGGGCCTCCCGCTCGAACTGGGCCGGTCCGCCTACCCGCTGCTGGTGCTGCACCTGCCGGTGTTCTGGCTGATCCAGCAGGGCGTGCCCACCGTGCGACCGGCGGCCCTGGCGGTGGCCGGCACCGCACTGGCCTGGCTGATCGGCCTGCTGCTGCAGGACGGGCTGGTGCGCCGGTGGCGGGCGCGCCGGCAGCCGGTCGCG
>DASQMQ010000434.1:0-5261 GCA_035645455.1 Pseudonocardia sp. | reverse complement strand
CCACGACGAGTTCGCCGCGTGGCTGGACGGGGCGAAGCGCGGTGAATTCGATCATCTGCTCGACGAGCTCGGCTAGCCCTCGGTTCGGTTGCCGGACAGGCCTCCGCCGGCCGATCGGCGCCGTCTACGCCACGCTGCTGGACTCGGCCGCGGGCTGCGCGGTGCACTCCGCGCTCCCGGTCGGGCCCGCTGCACCAGCCTGGACCACCTGTCGGTGAAGTTCCCACCTGATCTTGCCCGGGCGGGTCGGGGCCGTCCTCGCAGACTCCACGTGCACTCCACGTGCGCAGCGCAGATGTCGGGCTCTGCGCGGCGCACGCTGTCTCTGCGAGGACGCTGAGGATCGCCGAAGTCCGGCCGCAGACCCGACTCAGGCCGAGGCGGACGCCGGGACCTTGCCGGTTGCCCGCTCGCGGCTGCGCTCGGCGAACGGGGTGGCCCCCACCGCCACCGCGGCCAGCAGTGCCGCGGCCGCGGCGACCAGGAACACCACGGTGTAGGCCATCGCCGCCGGCACCGCGTGCCCGTCCACCTGCATGATCATCCCGGAGGCCACGGCGGCGGCGAAGGCGCTGCACGAGGACGTGCCCAGCATCCGCATCAGCGAGTTCAGGCTGTTCGCCGCGGCGGTCTCGGTGGGCGGCACCGCTTCCATGATCAGCAGCGGGATCGCCGCGTAGGCGAGGGCGGCGCCGATCGAGGTGAGGGTGGTGGCTGCCATCAGCAGCGGCACCGACGGCGGCAGCGTCGCCTGCCACACGTTGCCCAGCACCAGCACGCCCGAGCCGATCAGCACCGTGGTGCGGGCCCCGCGCCGCCGCGAGATCCGCGCGGACAGCGGCGAGAAGACCACCATCATCGCGCCGACCGGCAGCAGCACCAGCCCGGCGGTGAGCAGCGACAGGCCGTGGCCGTAGCCGGTGGACAGCGGCGCCTGCAGCACCTGGGTGGTGAGCAGGAAGCCGGCGAACATGGAGAACCCGATCAGCACCGAGGCGACGTTCGTCCAGAGCACCGCCGGCCGGGCCGAGACCCGCAGGTCCACCAGCGGGCTACGGGTGCGCATCTCGTAGCGGCCCCACAGGGCGAACAGCACCGCCGACGCCACGAGCAGGCCGAGCACCCGCCCGCTGCCCCAGCCCCACTCGGAGCCCTTGGAGATCGCCAGCAGCAGGCAGACCAGCGCCGCGGTCAGCCCGATCGCGCCGGGCAGGTCGAAGCGCCCGCCGGGGCGCTCCGGGGACTCCCGCACCAGGCGGTGGACCAGCAGCAGCAGGAGCACGCACAGCACCGCGGCACCGGCGAACAGCCAGCGCCAGCCGGCCCGCTCGGCCACCAGCCCGGTCAGCGGCAGGCCGATCGCGCCGCCGATGCCGAGCGAGGAGCTCATCAGCGCCACCCCGGTGCCCATCCGGTCGCCGGGCAGGATCTCGCGCATGATGCTGATGCCCAGCGGCACCACGCCCAGCGAGGCGCCCTGCAGCGCCCGGGCCACGATCAGCACCTCGACCCCGGGGGCCACCGCCCCCAGCGCCGATCCGACGGTGACCAGGCCGAGCGCGACCAGCAGCATCCGCCGCCGCCCGTACATGTCACCGAGCCGGCCGAGCACCGGCGCGCACACCGCGCCGGCCACCAGGGTCGCGGTGACCAGCCAGGCGACGGTCGCCGGGGACGCGCCCAGCAGCCGCGGGAACTGCGGCAGCAGCGGCACGACCAGGGTCTGCATCAGCGACACGGCCATCCCGCAGGACGCCAGCACGGTGATCACGAGCATCGGGCGGGGTGACCGCGTGACGGGAGGGCGTTCGAACACCCGACCAGGTGACCACGAGGTCGTTGGCAATGGCAAGTTGGATAGCCTGCAGTTGTGTCACAGGGGCTCGACCCGCAGCGGGTGTCGGCGGAGTTCCGCACGTTCTGGACCGAGCGCCGGCTGGCCACGCTGGTCACGCTGCGTCGCGACGGCAGCCCGCACGTGGTGCCGGTCGGGGTGACCCTGGACGTCGACGCCCGGCTGGCCCGGGTGATCTGCGGCGGCGGCTCGCAGAAGGCCCGCAACGCCGCGGCCACCGGTCGGGCGGCCGTCTCCCAGGTCGACGGGGCGCGGTGGTCGACGCTGGAGGGCGTGGTGGTGGTGCGCGACGACCCGGACGCGGTGGCCGACGCCGTCGCCCGCTACGCCGCCCGCTACCGGCAGCCGCGGGTCAACCCGCAGCGGGTGGTGCTGGAGATCACGGTGACCCGGGTTCTGGGAAAGCTCTAGTTCCGGGCCGCCCGGCGGGGCACACTGAACCGGTACAGACAGCGGAGCGCGGCCGCACCGGAGCCGCCCGCCCGGACCCGCAGTCCCCGCCTCGAGGAGTGCCGTGACCAGCGCGTTCGACCACCGTGACCACGGTGTCCACCGGGACCACCGGGACAGCCACGAAAGGCACGGCAGCCACGCCGACGACCCGGGCCACACCGCCCGGGTCGTGGACCTGCCCCGGTTCGAGCCGGTCCCCGACATGGAGGTGCGCACGCTCGGCCCGGCCCGGATCACCTCGCCGATGGAGCCGCTGCTCTCCGCGCGCCCCACCACCGAGCACTACGTGGCCGAGGACGACCGGGTGCTGCTGGACGACACCGTGGCCGGGGTGACCGCCCGCGGGGTACCGGCCGCCGGACTGCCCGGGATGGAGCCCTGCGGGCCCCGGCGCAAGATCTTCTTCGACCCGGCGAAGACCCGGGCGGCCATCGTCACCTGCGGCGGGCTCTGCCCTGGGCTCAACGACGTCATCGCGGGGCTGGTGCGCAGCCTGACCTACCACTACAAAGTGCGCCGGGTGGTCGGCATCCGCAACGGCTACCAGGGCTTCTGCGCCTCCTACGGGCACGACGTGGTGGAGCTGACCCCGGAGGGCGTGCGCGACATCGCCACCGACGGGGGCACCGTGCTGGGCACCTCGCGCGGCCCGCAGGACCCCGAGGAGATCGTCGACTGCCTGGAGCGGCTGCACGTCACCGTGCTGTTCGTGGTGGGCGGCGACGGCTCGATGCGCGGGGCCATGGAGGTGGCCCGGGTGATCGGCGAGCGCGGGCTGCTCATCTCGGTGGTCGGCATCCCCAAGACCATCGACAACGACATCCCCTACATCGACCAGAGCTTCGGCTTCCAGACCGCGTTCAGCCTGGCCAGCGACGCGATCCGGGCGGCACAGGTGGAGGCCAAGTCCACCGCCAACGGGATCGGGCTGGTCAAGCTGATGGGCCGGCACTCCGGCTTCATCGCCTGCTACGCCGCGCTGGCCCGCAGCGGCGCCGACGTGGTGCTGATCCCGGAGGTGCCGTTCGGCCTGGACGGCGAGCAGGGCCTGCTCGCCCACCTGCGCCGCCGGGTGTCCGAGCGCGGGCACGCGGTGGCCGTCGTCGCCGAGGGGGCCGGTCAGGAGCTGATGGGCGGGACCGGCGAGGGCAGCGACGCCTCGGGCAACGCCAAGCTGCAGGACATCGGCCGGTACCTGCGCCGGCGCATCGGCGACCACTTCGCCGACGCCGGGGTGGAGACCTCCATCCGCTACATCGACCCCAGCTACGCCATCCGCAGCGTGCCGGCCAACCCCTACGACAGCGTCTACTGCGTGCGGCTGTCGCAGGCCGCGGTGCACGCGGCGATGTCCGGGCGCACCGAGATGGTGGTCGGGCGCTACCGGCGCCGGTTCGTCAACATCCCGATGCGGACCGCGGTGAGCCGGCGCAACCAGGTCGACCCGGACGGCGACCTGTGGCTGGCGGTGCTGGAGTCGACCGGTCAGCCGGTGCGGATCGGCTGACCCGTCGGATCACCGCGACGTCGACCCGGCTCACCCACCTCGGCCAGCCCGGGCCGGAGACCGTCGAACAACGGGAGGCATCGGCATGACCAGCAGCACGACCAGCCCCTACGTCCTGGTGCACGGTGCCTGTCACGGCGGCTGGTGCTGGCGCCGGGTCGCGCCGCTGCTGCACGCGGCCGGGCACGAGGTCTTCACCCCGACGTTGACCGGCTTCGGGGAGCGGGCCCACCTGCTCACCGCCGACGTCACCCCGGCGGTGCTGGTGCAGGACGTGGTCGCGGTCCTGGAGTGCGAGGAGCTCACCGACGTGGTGCTGGTCGGGCACAGCTTCGGGGCGCTGGTCGCGCTCGGCGTGGCCGACCGGGTGCCCGGGCGGCTGCGCGAGCTGGTGCTGCTGGACGGGGTGGTGGTGGAGCCGGGCGAGCCCGGGTTCGCCGGGCTGCCGCCGGACGCGGTGGCCGCCCGGATCGAGGCCGCGAAGTCCTCCCCGGGCGGGCTGTCCTACCCGCCGCCCCCGCCGCCCGCCTTCGGCGTGGGCGACCCCGAGGACCTGGCCTGGCTGGGACGGCGGCTCACCCCGCAGCCGCTGCGCGCCTACACCGAGTCGTTCGGCCTGCGCACACCGCTGGGCAACGGCGTGCCCGTGCGCTACATCTGCTGCACCGCGCCGGCCTACCCGGCCGTGCACTCCGCGCACGCCATCGCCCGCCGGGAGGGGTGGGCCTTCGGCGAACTGGCCACCGGGCACGACGCGATGGTCACCGACCCGGACGCGACGGCGGCCGCGCTGCTGGCCTGAGTCGGTCCGACCAGCAACGATCCGATCGGCGGACGATCGTCGACGGAACCGTCCCGTACCGGAACATCGCTACCCTTGCCGGGTGGACAACCGCAGCGACACCGAGATCCGCGCCGACCTGAGCTTCCTGTTCGACAAGGCCGGCCAGGAGCTCACCGCGCGGATGACCACCGCGCTGGCCGAGGTGGGGCTGACCCCGCGGAGCTACTGCGTGCTGTCCAAGGCGCTGCCCGGCGACCGGACCCAGGGCGAGCTGGCCGAGATCGCGCTGCTGGACAAGACCACCATGGTCGTCACGATGGACCAGCTGGAGCGGGCCGGTCTGGCCCTGCGCCGGCCGTCCAGCACCGATCGACGGGCCCGGATCGTGCAGACCACCGAGCAGGGTCGCCGGGTCGTCGAGCGGGCCCGGACGATCATCGACGGGGTGTACGCCGAGGTGCTCGGGGTACTGCCGGCCGCCCAGCGGGAGTCCCTGCTGGACGCGCTGGTCGCGCTGGTCGGCCGGGGCGGCCCGCTGTCCGCCGTCGGCGGCCCCGGCCCCGGCCCCGGGGCGGCGCGGCGCTCCCGGCGCGCGTCCCGCACGGCCTGACCGGGTCCGGCCGCCGCCGCGGACTCCCCGGCCCCGCCATCACAGCAAAATA
>DASQMQ010000433.1:0-11156 GCA_035645455.1 Pseudonocardia sp. | reverse complement strand
TCGCCCCTGCCGTAGATGCGGCGCACGCCGTTCCACAGGTCGACGTAGAAGGGGATCGCGGCCGCATCCACCAGGAGGTTGACCCCTCCGCCGAAGATGCCGCTCGCGCCCTGGGCGAGCGCGTTGCCATTGGCCAGGCTGCGCGTCTTCTCGTACACCCGCGCGGCGCGCTCGTGCTTCGCGTGGTCGGTACCGGGCTCCGGCGGCTCGGGGTCGGATTCGGCGGACACCAACGGACTCCTTCGAAAGGGCGTCGGCAGAGCAGGGGGAGGACTCGGTGACCGCGGGTCGGCACCCGCCCTGTCCGGTCACCGTACCGGCGCAGCCGGCCTGCCGGAACCACGGACCGCCCGGGAGTCGATCTCGCCCAGCACCTTGCGGTACGCGTCCTTGAGCCGGATCCGGTCGCCGTCGAACTCGTAGATGTCGCAGCCGCGCACCTCGACGGTGCCCCCGTCCGGGCCGGGATAGCGGAAGGACCACTGCGATGCGCCGTAGCGCCCGTCGACGAACGCGACGCCGCCGTGGCCTTCCGCGGCCTCGTCGAAACGCAGCATCAGCTCGAACCCGCGCCTGACCTCGTCCCGGCCGGTGAAGACGGCGCCGGGCTCGGGCCCCACCGACGCCCGGAACTCGCAGTCGTCGGTCATGAACTCCATCAGGGCGTCGAGATCCTTCCGTCGCCACGCGGCGCCGAACTCCGCCAACCGGTCGAGCGTCATCTCCGATGCGGTCACAGCTCTCCTTCGAGGTGGACGTTCAGGTAGGCGTCGAGGCTCGGGCCGTGCGGATTGGCCAGGACGTGGTCGAGCCAGGCGCGCCGCTCGAAATCGGTCACCGCCAGCTCCCAGACGCAGCCGATCGCCGGACCGGGGTGCACGGTGAGATCGGCGGGCTGGCGGAGCGGCGCGGACAGCATGCGCTGATGGATCTCGTTCTCCCCGGCGAACCAGTCGATCAGCGCGAAGCAGTGGTCGGCGGCATCGTGGGCTATCGCGAAGGCGACACCGTGGGCGCCGTCGTCGGCACCCGGCAAGCTCGGGCCCAGCGCCGCGACGGTCGCCTGGACGAGCTCCTGGCGCGGGAACTCGCCGTCTGCAGCGATCCCGTAGAGCTTCACGCGCCAGCCGGCCACCTCGGTGTGCACACCGAGGAAGCGGATCGGGCGCGGACGGTGCGGGCCGGTCAACCTCATCACCGGCTCAGCCTGGCATCGATGGACCATCGAGACCCTCGAATCTCTGCCGGTTAGGCTTCGATGATGTCGATGCTCGACCCACGCCGGCTGCGCCTGCTCGTGGAGCTCGCCGATCGCGGCACCATCACCGCAGTCGCCGAAGCCCTGCACTTCGCGCCCTCGACGGTCTCGCACGGACTCGCGGCGCTCGAACGCCAGATCGGCGTCGCGCTGCTGGAGCGCTCGCCGCGCAGTGCGCGGCTCACCGCGGCGGGCGCGGCGCTGGCGAAGGAGGGGCGGACGATCCTGGCCCGGCTGGGCGCTGCCGAGGCCGACGCTCGCGCGGTCGGGCGGCTGGACCGCGGCCCGCTCGTGCTGGCCACCTTCCCCAGCGCGGGTGCCACGCTGGTGTCCCGTGCCCTCGCGCTGCTGGCCCGGCGACACGCGGGACTCGAGTTGCGCCTGCTCGACGCCGAGCCGGCCGAGAGCCTGGCCCGGCTCGCCGCCGGCGAGGTCGACGTGGCGGTGGTCTACGAGTACCCGCACCTGCCCGCGCTGGAGCTGGCCGGCCTGGAGAGCGTCGAGCTCGCCGAGGACCCCATCCGCGTCTACCTGCCCCCGTCCCGTTCGCGCAGCGGGACCGGCAGCGTCGATCTGGATCACCTGCGCGAGGAGACCTTCGTCGCGGGCCGCCGCGGTTCTCCCTGCTACGCGTTCACCCGCGCCCTGTGCGCGCTGGCGGGCTTCGAACCCCAGATCGCCTACGAGACCGACGACATCGCCTTGACCTGCGCGCTCGTCGACAGCGGGCTGGCCGTGGCGGTGATGCCGCAGCTGCTGCTGGGCACCGCCGCTGCCGAGCTGGTGACCCGCGACCTGTCGCCGGCTGTGCGGCCACGGCGGATCTCGGCGGTGTACCGGGCCAGCGCGAACGGGCTGGCCTCGGTCGATGCCGCCCTGGGCGCCCTCACGGACGCGGCAGCCCTGGCCGCGGCGGGGGAGCGTCGAGGTGCGCCCGTGGCCGACCCGATCTCCGCGCCGGCGCCGACGGAGTAGTCGGCGAACGAGACGATGCCTGACCGGACAGTTCGCGCAGACTGCCGGCGCCGGAGCCGCGCGGCCGCCGTGGAGGGATCCGGCCCGACACGGCCGCTACGGAACCGTCCGACCGCTGCCGCTCAGGGGTGAACCGTCGAGGGCGGTGTCCGTCTCCGTCACCACGAGGTGCATGTCGATCTCGGTCCGGCTGTGCGGGAACCGGGTGGCCTCGGCGAGCACGTGCCCGAGCCGGTTCTTCGCCCGCACCCCGAGGCTCATGGGGCGCTCGTCGATCAGTTCCAGCAGCCATCCGTGGACGTCCTGCACGTCGCCCTCGGACCAACCCCGCAACGCGGCCGCGTGCACACCCAGGGCCAGCTTCTCCGCCAGGTACGGCGGATCCGCCGCGGTCCTGGTGCGGATCTCCAACCGCTCGAACCGGTGCTCCTGCCCGAACCACCACGAGCAGTGCACGCTGGTGATGCCGCTCGTGGTCGGAGTGGCTTCGAGGAGCCACCAGTACTCCGACAGGAACGGGGCGTGCCGCTCGAGCCACGCCTGCTCCTGCCCCTCGAGCACGGCCCACGAGGACGGGACCGAGGGGACCGGGGGCCAGCTGACCTCGGGGAAGTCCCAGCCGGCGAGCCATGACCGGACCTGCTCGCGGTTCGCGATGAACATCGCCCGCGCCGCGTCGGCGCGCTCCCGTTCCGCGCGCCGTCTCGATCGGCCGAACATCCGTGCACCTCCGGATCACCCGTCACCAGGCAACCCCAGCAGCACCGAGGCGTCAATCGACCACCGGCGCCGCTCGACGTAGGCCGATCGCCCCCGGCCGCGACCCAGGAGTACTAGGCGGGGTCCGACGTGGCCTCGGCGAGCAGGCCGTCGACGAACGCCCGGAGTCCCCGGAGGTAGGTGTCGCGCGCCGCCAGCACCGGCCACCGGTCGCCGATGGCGGCGAGGTGCGGGTGCTGGGCCGCGTCGAGGGCGCCGAAGAAGGGAGCGCGGTCGGCGGCTCGGCCCGTCTCGGCGGGTCGGCGGTCCGAGCCGACGCGGACGAGGATCTCGCCGGCGGAGTAGTACCAGGTGCTGCGGAAGACCTCCACGGCCTGCTCCGGGGTGCAGCCGGCTTCGATGGCGCCGGCGACGATGGTCTCGACCATCCGCAGGGCCGATCCGCCGAGGCGGTCGAGGTAGCCGTCGGTGGCGATGATCTCGGTGGCCCACGGGTGCGCGGCGAGGCCGTCGTGGATGGCCGCGGCGGCCGCGACGATGCGGTCCCGGGGTCCGCTGGGCAGCTCGGGGAACGGGGTCTGGTCGGCGATGTCGTTGACCAGTTGGACCAGCAGGTCCTCGCGGTCGCGGATGTGGTGGTACAGCGTCATCGTCCCGACGCCGATCTCGGCGGCCAGCCGGCGCAGGGTCAGCTTCTCCCAGCCGTCCCGGTCGATGATCCGGCGCGCCGCGGCCAGGATCTGCGCGCGCGACGTCCGCGGTGGTCGGCCGGTGCGGCCGCGCGATGCCGGGGATGGGGCCACCGTCCCATCCTGCTGTCCGGCCACCGGGCTCCGCCAACCGGTGCTGTCCGGCCTGCCCGCTCGACACCGGACGACCACGGCGCTACTTTCGATACGTGTACGAGAACACGTACGGAAACCTGGCTCCACTGCGGCCGGTCCGCGGGAGCGGGACGAGCACCCCCACCGACGTCGGCGCGGCGTGGTCCCGGCCATCACCGGAGCGGTCACCGGCGGCCGGTCCCGCCGCGGAACCGGGCCCGACCCGGCTGTTGCGCCCCTTCGCCGGGAGCTTCGCGGTCGTCGCGGTCCTGCAGGTCGTCGGCGCCGTCGCCGGTCTGGCACCGCTGCTGGCGGTCGCCGAAGTGGGCCGTGCCCTGCTCGCGCCCGGCCCGATCGACGACGGCCACGTCCGGGCCGCCGTCGTCGTGGGTGCGGTCGGCCTGTTCGTCCGGCTGCTGTGCACGGCCGCGTCGGCCGGGATCGGGCACCTCCTCGACGGCCGGGTGCAACTGGCGTTGCGCCGGCAGCTGGCCGCCCGGTTGGGGCGGGCGCCGATCGGCTGGTTCTCCCGGCGCCGGACCGGCGAGCTGGCGAAGGTGGTGGGGGAGGACGTGAGCGCGGTGCACCCGTTCATCGCGCACGCCCCCGGCGAGCTCGTCGCCGCGTTCGTGGTGCCGCTGGTGTCGCTGGTCTACCTGCTCACCGTCGACTGGCGGCTCACCCTGATCACGCTGGTACCGGTGCTGCTGGCGGTCGCGCTGGTGCCGCTGATGATGACCCCGACCCGGTCGCGCGAGCAGCGGGAGTTCGACGCGGCCATGGGACGGATCGCGAGTTCCGCCGTCGAGTTCGTGCAGGGCATCGCGGTGGTGAAGGCGTTCGGCGCGGCCGGTCGCGCGCACGGCGAGTTCCGCACGGCCACCGACGACTTCGTCGGGGTCTTCCTGCGCTGGGTGCGCGGCATCGCCCCGATCGCCGCCGGGATGCAGCTGGCGCTGTCGCCGCCGTTCGTGCTGCTGGTGGTGCTGCTCGGCGGCACCGCCCTGATCACCAGCGGTGGCCTGGTCCCGGCCGACCTGCTGCCCTTCCTGCTGCTCGGACTGGGCCTGACCGCTCCGGTGGCGGCGCTCGGCCACGGCTTCGACGACCTGCAGGCCGCCGGGCGCGCGGTCGGCCGGATCCGGGACGTGCTCGCCGTGGCGCCGCTCCCGGAGCCCGCCCACCCGATCACCCCGCAGGGCCACCGGCTGGAGCTGCGGGCGGTCCGGTTCGGCTACCGCACCGAGCGGGGAGCCGTTCACGAGGTGCTGCGCGGGATCGACCTGGTGCTCGAACCGGGCACGGTCACCGCGGTCGTCGGCCCGTCCGGCAGCGGCAAGTCCACGCTGGTCCAGCTGCTGCCGCGGTTCTTCGACCCGACCCGCGGCGCGGTCCTGCTGGGCGGTGTCGACCTGCGCGAGATCGGCGGTCGGGAGCTGCACCGGATGGTCTCCTTCGTCTTCCAGGACGTCCGGCTGCTGCGTGCGTCGGTCGCCGACAACATCGCGCTGGCGGTGCCGGACGCCGGCCCCGACGAGGTGGTCCGGGCCGCCCGCACGGCGAACATCCACGACCGGATCCTCGAGCTGCCGCGCGGGTACGACACGGTGATCGGGGAGGACGCCGGGCTGTCGGGCGGCGAGGCGCAGCGGATCTCGCTCGCCCGCGCGCTGCTCGCCGCCACCCCCGTCCTGGTGCTCGACGAGGCGACCTCCTTCGCCGACCCGCCGACCGAACAGGCGGTGCGCCGGGCACTGGCGGCGCCGGGCGGCGATCGGACGGTGCTGGTCATCGCCCACCGCCTGGAGACGGTCGCCGACGCCGACGCCGTCGTGCTGCTGGAGGACGGGGTGATCGTCGAGCGGGGCCGGCCCGCCGACCTGCTCGCCCGGGACGGGAGGTTCGCCGCGTTCTGGCGATCCCACCGACCGGCGACCCCGGTGCCCGGGAAGGGGAACCGATGATCCGCATGCTGCTGCGCGTCCTGGGCCGCGAGTACGCCCGGCCGGTGCGCCGCACCGTCGCCCTGATGACCACGACCGCGATCGCCGAGGGCGCGTCCTACGCCCTGCTGGTTCCCGTGCTGCGGGCCCTGTTCGGGGGCCGGCCCGGGGACGCCTGGCCCTGGCTGGTCGCGTTCGGGACCGCGGTCGCGGTCTACGCCGTGCTGCGCTACTGCAGCGACCTGTCGGGCTTCCGCGTCGGGACCACGTTGTTGCGCGGTGTGTACCGCCGGCTCGGCGAGCACCTGGCCCGGCTGCCCCTCGGCTGGTACACCGCCGGCCGCGTCGGGGAGGTGTCGGTGCTGGCCAGCCGCGGTGTCCTGCAGGCGATGAGCGTGCTCGCGCACCTGCTGGGCCCGCTCGTCTCCGCCGCCGTGACGCCGCTGACGATCATCGTGGTGATGCTCGCCGTCGACTGGCGGATGGGGCTGGCCGCGCTGGTGGGAGTACCGCTGGTGGCCGCGGTCCAGGTCCGGACGGGACGCGCGACGGCTGCCGCGGACGCCGCGCGCGGCGAACGCGACCAGGAGGCCGCCCGCCGGGTCGTCGAGTACCTGCAGGCCCAGCCGGTGCTGCGGGCCGGCGGCCGGACCGTCGAACGCTTCCGGCTGCTCGACGACTCGCTGCAGGACGTCGAGCGCGCCGCGCGCCGGCAGGCGCTGTCGACCCTGCCCGGCGTGCTGGGCCTGACGCTCGTGGTGCAGGCGGTGTTCACCGCGTTGCTGGTCCTGGGCGCCCACCTCGCGCTCGGCGGGAGCATCGGGGCGGCGGAGGTCCTGGCGGTCCTGGTGCTGGCCGCCCGGTGCGCGGATCCGCTGCTGTCGCTGGCCGACATCGGCGGCCGGATCCGGGGCGCGCGGTCCGAGCTGGTGCGGCTCGACGCGGTGCTGCGCACCGAGCCGCTGCCCGAACCCCGCGAACCGGTCCGGCCGCGCCGCCACGACCTGGAGTTCGAGTCCGTCACCTTCCGGCGCGGTGGCCGCACGGTCGTCGACGACGTGTCGTTGTCCGTGCCGGAGGGACAGCGACTCGCCGTCGTCGGCCCGTCGGGTGCGGGCAAGAGCACGCTGCTGCAGTTGCTCGCGCGGTTCTACGACGTGGACGCGGGCGCGGTGCGCGTCGGGGGTGTGGACGTGCGCGCGGTGGACACCGAGGTGCTGATGGCCCAGTTCGCCATCGTCTTCCAGGACGTCCACCTGTTCGACGGCACGATCGAGGAGAACGTGCGCCTCGGTCGGCCCGACGCCGACGACGCCCAGGTGCGGGCGGCCGCGACCGCGGCGCGGCTGGACGAGGTGGTCGAGCGGCTGCCCGGCGGCTGGGCGACCGAGGTCGGCGAGGGCGGCGCGCTGCTGTCGGGCGGCGAGCGCCAGCGGGTCTCGATCGCCCGCGCGCTGCTGAAGGACGCGCCCGTCGTGCTGCTGGACGAGGTGACCTCCGCGCTGGACCCGGTGAACGAGGCGGCCGTCCACGACGGCGTCGAGCGCCTGATGGCGGGCCGGACGGTGGTGGTGGTGGCGCACCGGATGCGCACCGTGCAGCGCGCCGACCGCGTGGTCGTCCTGGACGCCGGCCGCATCGTGCAGGACGGCAGTCACGACGAGTTGCTGCGCCGCGGGGGCCGCTACGCCGACTTCTGGCAGATCTCCGCGGCACCCGCGGCCCGGGGATGAGCCCCTGGCCAGCTGCTGACCCCGGCCGCAGGGTCGGCGCGACGACCGCGGCTCAGCGGGTGAGCACCGGCGCCATGCCGAACGCCGGCACCAGGCCCGGGTCGTTGAACGCGGTGATCCGGGCGACCCGGTCCCCGATCAGGGTCAGGACCTGGACGCCGTGCGCGTCGTAGCCGCCGTCGCCCGCGTGCTCGTAGCCGACCAGGGCGGGCTGGCCGTTCGCCCGGGTGGGCACCATCAGCCACCGGCCCGGGCGGCGCAGGACGCGGGCGGCCAGGAAACCGACGACGGCCGTCCGGCCGGTGAACCAGGTCGGGATCGGCGGCATCTCCAGTTCGACGTCGGCGCGCAGCAGGTCCACCAGCGCGCCGGGGTCGGCCCGGGTGAACGCGTCGACGTAGCCGTCCAGCAGGGTTCGGCGGACCTCCTCGTCCGGCTCGGCCAGGTCGTCCTCGGCCGGGCCGGCCGCGGCGAGCCGGGCCCGGGCCCGGCGCAGCGCGCTGTCCACCGCGGCGGTGCTCGTGTCCAGCATCTCGGCGACCTCGGCGGTCCGGAACGCGAGCACGTCGCGCAGGGTCAGCACCGCCCGCTGCCGGGCGGGCAGGACCTGCAGCGCGGCGATGAACGCCAGGCGCACGCCGGTCCGCCCGGCCACGATCGCCGCCGGGTCGTCGACGCCGAGCGCCGCATCCGGTGCCGGCTGGAGCCAGGGCACCGACTCCGCAGCGGGCGACAGCGCCACCCGGTGGTCGTCGGCCGGGACCCCCAGGCCGGACGGGAGCGGCCGGCGGGAGCGCCGGTCCAGCGCCGTCAGGCAGACCATCGTGGCGATCTTGTAGAGCCACCGCCGCACCGACGACCGACCCTCGAACCCGGCCAGGGCGCGCCACGCGCGCAGGTAGGTCTCCTGCACCGCGTCCTCGGCGTCGTGGATCGAGCCGAGGATGCGGTAGCAGTGCGCGAGCAGCTCGGGCCGGAACGGCTCGGCCAGCGCGGCGAACCCGGCGTCCGACGGCGCGACTGCGGTGCGGTCCACCCCGGGGCCCGTCAGCCGACCGGACCCAGCCCGGCGCCGCTGAGCTGGTACTCCGCCGCGCTGTCGGGATCCCCGGCGATCCGCGCGACAGCCGTGGCGACCTGGTCGGCGGTGAGGACCGGTTCGAGTCCCCGGACGAAGGCGTCCGGGTCGACGCCCTGGCGCGCGGCGTAGCCCGCCACGCCGACCGCGCCGACGCCGCCGGCCGGCGTCAGCTGCGGGAGCAGCGCGACGAACCGGATGCCCAGCCCGGCCCGCTCCGACTCGGCGGCCGCGTAACCGCGCAGGTACCGCACGGCGGCCTTGGCGCTGGCGTACCCGCCGCTGAGCGGCGATCCGCCCAGGACGGCCCCGCTGGACATCGCGACGACCAGGCTGCCGGGCGGCAGCGGCTCCCGCAGCGCCGCCCGGGTCCAGGTGAACACGTGCCGGGTGTCGGTGTGCCAGTTGCGGCTGAAGGACTCCCAGGTCTGCTCGTGCACGGGCGCCATGTGCGGCACGGCTCCGGCGTTGAGGACGAGCAGGGCCGGCCGGTGCTCGCGGATCACGGCCTCGGCGAGCGCCTCGTCGGTGGCGTCGGCAGCCAGCGGCGTGAAGTTCTCGCCGAGGTCGCGGCGGACGGCGTCCAGCGCCCGCTCGTCGCGGGCGATGCCCACGACGCGGGTGCCCGCGGCGACGAGCGCGGCGGCGACCGCGCGCCCGAAGCCGCGGCTGGCCCCGGTGACGACGGCGGTCCGGTCAGGATCGGGCATCGGATGCTCCTGCGGGTGGTGGTCGGATCCGGTCGCTATCAAGACCAGCCGCGGCCGGCGGATCCGTCGCCGCGGCCGGCATCCGCCGGTGACGTGCGACACACGGTTGACCGATCCGCCGGATCCCGGTTCCATCCGCTGATGGCGTTCGAGATCCGTCCCGTCACCCCGGACCGGGTCGACGACTTCGTCGCGGTGGCGAACCCGAACCGCCGCGCGACCCACTGCTGGTGCCTGTCGCACCGGCTGGCCGCCCCGGAGATCGAGGAGCTGGGCGGGGGGAGCCGGGAGGCGGCGTTCCGGGCGCTCTGCGCCCGCCCGAACCCGCCGGGGGTGATCGGGTACGCGGACGGCGAACCGGTCGGCTGGTGCAGCATCGCCCCGCGCGCGGAGAACACCCGGCTGACCCGGTCCCGGCTGATCCGGCCGCTGGACGACCTGCCGGTGTGGAGCATCATCTGCGTCGTGATCCGCGGCGGCCACCGCAAGCGCGGCCACACGACACCGCTCATCGAGGGCGCGGTCGAGTACGCCGCGGCGCGCGGCGCTCCCGCCGTCGAGAGCTACCCGGTGGATGCCGCGGCCGGTCGGATCGACACGACGATGGCGTTCGTCGGGACCCGGGCCATGTTCGAGAAGGCCGGTTTCGCGGTGGCCGGCAGCACCGAGGCGCTGGCCAGCAAGCTGCCGCGGCTGGTGATGCGTCGCACGATCCGAACCGCGCCCCCACCGTGAAGGTCACCGGTCGGGCGCTGGTGGACGTCACTCACCCCCGGGTCGCCCCACCTCGGGGGCCATCGCGAGGACGGGGATGGGGCGGACGCCGACCCGCACCGCCGTCCCGGGTACGAGGTCGGTGGCCTGGGCGCTGGAGACCTGGGCCAGGACGGTGGTGCCGTCGCCGAGGCGCACCTCCACCCGCCCCAGCGAGCCCAGGTAGGTGGGGGCGACCACCCGGCCGTTGCCGTCCGGGTCGGCGACCACCTCCATCGACTCCGGCCGCACCAGCACCGTCGCCGCGCCCGTCGGCACCGAGCCCTCCAGCAGCGGGAGGTCGGTGCCGAGCACCCGCACCCGGCCGTCCTCGGCGGTGCCGGGGATGCGGTTGGTGAGGCCGACGAACTCGGCGACGAACGCGGTGCGCGGGCGCTCGTACAGCTCGGCGGGCGGGGCGATCTGCTGCAGCTGCCCGTCCGACATGACACCGACGCGGTCGGCCATGGCCAGCGCCTCCTCCTGGTCGTGGGTGACGAACAGGGTGGTGGTGCCCACCTCGCGCTGCACGCGGCGGATCTCGTCGCGCAGCTGGGCGCGGACCTTGGCGTCCAGCGCCGACAGCGGCTCGTCGAGCAGCAGCACCTGCGGGGCGATGGCCAGGGCCCGGGCCAGCGCGACGCGCTGCTGCTGGCCCCCGGAGAGCTGGTGGGGGTAGCGGGTGGCGTGGCTGCCCAGCCCGACCAGCTCCAGCAGCTCGTCGGCGCGCCTGCGGCGGGCCGCCGCGGCGGTCCGGCGCAGCCGCAGCCCGTAGCCGACGTTGTCGCGGGCGGTCATGTTGGGGAACAAGCTGTAGGCCTGGAAGACCATCCCCATGTTCCGCCGGTGCGCGCTGACCCGGGTGATGTCCTTCCCGCCGACCAGGACCGTGCCGGAGTCGAGCTCCTCCAGGCCGGCCAGAGCGCGCAGCGCGGTCGTCTTCCCGCACCCCGACGGGCCGAGCAGCGCCACCAGCTCCCCGGGGTGCAGGTCGAGCGAGAGGCCGTCGAGGGCGTGCACGGTCCCGTAGGTGCGGTGCAGGTCGACCAGCCGCACCTCGACGCCGGCGGACGGCGCCGGCGGCCCGGCGGTGCCGGCCGGGGTGTGGGGCGCCGGGCGTGCGGCGGTGCTCATGGGCGGGCCTCCTCGGGCTGCGCGGGAG
>DASQMQ010000432.1:0-4170 GCA_035645455.1 Pseudonocardia sp. | reverse complement strand
CGGCGCGCCGGGGGGCGCGGCGTCGACCCCGGGGCCGGCGGGCGGGGTGGCGCCGAAGGTTGGTACGCCGACGGCGCCCGGATCGGTCGGGGTCGGCTCGCCGCCCGGGGGCGCGTCGGGGCCGGGGGTGGCGTCGGGCGTCGGGGCGGCCGAGGCGGGCGGGGGCGCGGCGGTCTGCCCGCCGTCGCCGCCGTCGAGCGCCAGCGAGGCCAGGCCGATGATCGCGGCGATCACCCCCACCCCGAGCAGCGCCAGACCGGCGACGCGCCGGCGGGACGGGCTACCGGACGGAGCGGGTTGCGTCACGACGGCCTCCAGGGCTGATCACGTTCGGTGGTCGGCGGACCACCCGATCATCGTCGCGCTACCAGGGCTCGATTCCCAGTCGACGCGCCGCACGGGTGCGTTGCCGGCTGGCGCGCAGCCGGCGCAGCCGCTTGACCAGCAGCGGGTCGGCGGCCAGCGCCTCGGGCCGATCCACCAGCGCGTTGAGCACCTGGTAGTAGCGGGTGGCCGACATGTCGAACAGCTCGCGGATGGCCTGCTCCTTGGCCCCCGCGTACTTCCACCACTGCCCCTCGAAGGCGAGCATCTCCCGGTCCCGGCGGCCCAGCTCGCCCGGCCGGGCCGCTCCCGGCGTCGCGTCGCTGGTTTCGGTGGCGGACTCCATCACGCTCCTCGCGGCCTCGCTCGAGCCGAATGACATTGCTGTCATTCGCGGCCGCCATTGAACCACGGGGGACCGACCGGACCGGGGCAGGGACGCGCCGCGGGACCCGGATCCGGCCCACCGCACACCTCCTGGCCGCCGCGCCCACGTCAGCACGTGAGCGCGGTGGCTGCGGGGGGTGCGCGGTCGGCTGGATACGCTCGCCGGGTGGCCGTCCGACCGATCCGGATCATTGGTGACCCCGTCCTGCACACCCCGACGCGGCCGGTCGAGGTGTTCGACGACGAGTTGCGCACGCTGGTGGCGGACATGTTCGACACCATGGCCGCGGCCGAGGGCGTCGGCCTGGCCGCCAACCAGGTCGGGGTCGACCTGCGGCTGTTCGTCTACGACTGCCCCGACGAGCAGACCCGGACCCGGGTGCGCGGGGTGGTGGTCAACCCGGTGCTGGAGACCTCCGAGCGGCCCGCGGGCATGCCCGACGAGGACGAGGACGACGAGGGCTGCCTGTCGGTGCCCGGCGAGCAGTTCCCGACCGGGCGCGCCGAGTGGTCCCGGGTGACCGGCGTCGACGCCGACGGCAAGCCGGTCGAGGTGGAGGGCCACGGGTTCCTGGCCCGCTGCCTGCAGCACGAGACCGACCACCTCGACGGGATCATCTACGTCGAGCGGCTGGTCGGGCGGTGGGGACGGGCCGCGCGCAAGCAGGTGCGGCGCAACGGCTGGGGGAAGCCGGGGCTGTCCTGGGACCCCGCCACGGAGCAGGCCGAGGAGGTCTGAGCGCGCGTACGCTTGCTCCTGCAAAGGTGTAATCGCAGGAGGTTGCGGTGGACGAGCTCGACTCCTACTCCCGCACGGTCAGCGCCGTGGCCACCGAGCTGACCGCCCGGGTCGCCGCGGTCCGCGTCGGTCGCGGCAGCGGCTCGGCCGTGCTGGTCGACGCCGACGGGATCCTGGTGACCAACGCGCACGTGGTCGGCGACGCCCACGCCGCCCGGGTCGACTTCGTCGACGGCACCCAGGTCGAGGTGGCCGTGGTCGGCGTCGACCCGCTCTCCGACCTGGCCGTCCTGCGCGCGGCCGACGGCGCCGGGCTGCCGTCCCCGGTCCGCCTCGGCGACGCCGACGAGCTGGTGGTCGGGCAGCTGGTGGTGGCGGTGGGCAACCCGCTCGGGCTGGCCGGCTCGGTCACCGCGGGCGTGGTCAGCGCGCTGGGGCGGGCGATGCCCACCCGCAGCGGCCGGGCCGGACGGGTGGTCGAGGACGTCATCCAGACCGACGCCGCGCTCAACCCCGGCAACTCCGGCGGCGCGCTGGCCGACGGCCGCGGCCGGGTGGTCGGGATCAACACCGCGGTGGCCGGCGTCGGGCTGGGGCTGGCGGTGCCGATCAACAGCACCACCCGGCGGATCCTGGCCGCGCTGCGCGCCGACGGCCGGGTGCGGCGGGCGTACCTGGGCGTGGTGGGCAGCCCGGCGCCGGTGCCGGCCGCGGTCGCCGACCGCTACCGGCGCAGCAGCGGCCTGCGGCTGGTCGAGGTGATCGCCGGCAGTCCCGCTGCGCACGCCGGGCTGCGGGCCGGTGACCTGGTGCTCGACGTCGGCCGCCGCCCGGTGCACGACGCCCAGGGCATCCAGCGCCAGCTGTTCGGCGAGGCCGTCGGCCGCCCGCTCCCGGTCACCGTGCTGCGCAACGGCGCGATGGTCGACGTCGTCGCCGTCCCCACCGAACTCCGGTGACGAGGTCGGGCGTGCCGGACACCGTTCGAACGGGGCTGTTCACGCACGGCCGTTCTCCCAGGCCCAGGCGGCGATCTCGACGCGGTTGCGGGCGGAGAGCTTGTTCTGCACGTTCGTCAGGTGCGTCTTGACGGTGGACAGCGAGACGAACAGCTCGGCGGCGATCTCGGCGTTGGTGCGGCCCCGGGCGACGGCGCGGACGACGTCCAGCTCGCGGGGGGACAGCGTGTCGGTGCCCGTGGCCCGGGCGGCCGGTCGCGCCGCGAGGTGGGCCAGCAGCCGCACGGTGACCGACGGCGACACCAGCGCGTCCCCGTTCGCCGCCGCCCGCACCGCCTCCACCAGCAGTCGCGGCCCGGCGTCCTTGAGCAGGAAGCCGCAGGCCCCGGCGCGCAGCGCGCCGTAGACGTACTCGTCGAGGTCGAACGTGGTGACCACGACGATGCGCGGCGGCTCCGGGTCGGCGGTCAGCGCCCGGGTGGCCGCCAGCCCGTCCAGGTCGGGCATCCGGATGTCCATCAGCACCACGTCCGGGCGCAGCCGGCGGGCCAGCTCCACCGCGGCCACCCCGGTGCCGGCCTCGCCGACCACCTCGACGCCGTCCTCGGCGCTCAGGATCAGCCGGAACCCGGTGCGCACCATCTCCTGGTCGTCGGCCAGCAGTACCCGGATCACGCGGCTCCTCCCAGCGGCAGCCGGGCGGCCACCGTCCACACGCCCGGCGCGGTCGGTCCGGCGCTGAGCGCCCCGTCCAGCGCCGCCACCCGCTCGGCCATCCCGACCAGCCCGAATCCGCCGGTCCCCGCACCCCGGGTGGAGTGGGGGCCGCTGGTCTGCCGCAGCCCGTCGCTGCGCACGGCCAGCAGCAGCGCCTGCTCCCGGATCCGGATGTCCACCTCGACCGCGGTCGCCTCCGGGGCGTGCCGGCGCACGTTGGTCAGCGCCTCCTGCACCACCCGGTAGCCGGTGGCGGCGACGCCGGCCGGCAGCACGGCGTGCTCCAGGCCGGGGTCGGTGCTGAGCCGGACGATGCGGGCGTCCGGGTCGAACCGCTCGATCAGCCGGCGCACCTCGCCCAGCTCGGCGCCCGGGGTGCGGGCGCCGTCGGAGTCCTGGCCGCGCAGGACCCCGACCATGCTGCGCATCGCGGCGAGCGCGTCGGTGCCCGCGGTCTCGATCGCGGCCAGCGCGCGGTCGACCTCGTCGGGCTTCTTCCGGGCCACCACGGCAGCCGCCTGCGCGGCCACCACGATCCCGGTCACGTGGTGGGCGACGACGTCGTGCAGCTCGCGGGCCAGCTCCATGCGCTCGGCGGACCGGACGTCCTCCACCGCGGCCCGGCGCCGGGTGTCGATCTCGCGCAGGGCCAGCCCGATCGCCACCGCGCCGCCCCAGCCCAGCGCGGACATCACCCCGAACGCCACCTCGCCGACGAACCGCACCCCCGGCGCCCACACGATCGCCAGCGCGGCGGCCCCGGTCAGCAGTAGCGCGGTGCGCAGCTCGGACCGGCGCAGCACGGCCGCGACCAGGATCGCCATGGCGAGCTGCTCGGTGAAGGAGAACCCCTCCAGCCGCAGCGTCGGGGGGTAGTAGTCGGAGGGGACCGCGCCGGTGGCCGCGGCGTGCACGGTGAACACCAGCGAGACGCCGATCGCCACCGCGGCGGCCACCTCCCGCCGGACGGCGGGGTGGCGGCGCGCCAGCACGATCGCGGTCGCCGCCAGCGCGGCCGCGATGCTCAGCGGCGACTCGCCGAAC
>DASQMQ010000431.1:0-17990 GCA_035645455.1 Pseudonocardia sp. | reverse complement strand
CTCCTCCTCCGCGACGCTGCCGGAGGAGAAGTCGAACCCCCCGGAGGGGGTGTAGGTGCCGCCGCGTCGCGGCGGCAGGGCGGTGTCCGGGCCGGCGCCGGCGGCCGGCTTCTGCGGCTCCCGCAGGCTGATCCGCCGCCTGCTGCGCAGCCAGAGGCCCAGCACGAGGGCGATGAGCACGACCGCCGCCACCACCGCGACGACGATCCACAGGGTCTGCGTGGTCACCGGTCCAGCCTGTCATGCCGGGTCGGCGCCCCGCCGGGCGGCGCGGGGCCCCGCCCGGGCGTCAGCCGACCGCGCGCAGCCGCTGGCTGATCACGGTGGTGATGCCGTCCCCGCGCATGGACACGCCGTAGAGCGCGTCGGCGACCTCCATGGTCGGCTTCTGGTGGGTGATGACGATGAGCTGGCTGGCCTCGCGCAGCTCCTCCAGCAGGCTGATCAGCCGGCGCAGGTTGACGTCGTCGAGGGCGGCCTCGATCTCGTCGAGCACGTAGAACGGCGAGGGCCGGGCCCGGAAGATCGCCACCAGCAGCGCCATCGCGGTCAGCGACCGCTCCCCGCCGGACAGCAGCGACAGCCGCTTGACCTTCTTGCCCGGCGGCCGGGCCTCGACCTCGATGCCGGTGGTCAGCATGTCGTCGGGGTCGGTCAGGACGAGCCGGCCGTCGCCGCCGGGGAACAGCGTGGCGAACACGACCTCGAACTCGCGCGCCACGTCGTGGTAGGCGACGGTGAAGACCTCCAGGATCCGGTCGTCCACCTCGCGGACCACGGTGAGCAGGTCGCGGCGGGTGTTCTTGAGGTCCTCGAGCTGTGTGGACAGGAACCGGTAGCGCTCCTCCAGCGCGGCGAACTCCTCCAGCGCCAGCGGGTTGACCCTGCCGAGCAGGGCCAGGTCCTTCTCCGCGCGCTGCAGGCGGCGCTGCTGGGTGGCCCGGTCGTAGGGCATCGGCGGCGGCGGGGTGACGTCCTCGCCGCGCTCCTTCGCCGTCTGGTACTCGGCCGTCTCGGCCGCCGACGCCGGCACCGGGCAGTCCGGCCCGTACTCGGCGACCAGGTCGTCGACGGCGAGGCCGTGGTCGGCGAGCACCTTCTCGGTGAGCTGCTCGAGGCGCAGCCGGTTCTGCGCGCGGACCACCTCGTCGCGGTGCACGGCGTCGGTGAGCTTGTCCATCAGCGCCGACAACCGCCCGGCGGTCGCCCTGGCCTCGCCGAGGGCGCGCTCGCGGGCGTCGCGGGCCGCGACAGCGGCGTCCCGTTCGGCCGCGGCCGCGGCGAGCGAGACCGCGATCCGCTCCCCGGCCAGCCGCCCGGCCCCGGTGACCAACTCGGCGACCTGGGCTGCCGCCGCGCGGGCGACCCGGGCGGCCGCGGCGCGGGCACGAGCCTGCCGCTCCCCCGCGGCCTGGCGGCGCAGCAGGTCCGAGCGTCCGGCGATGGCCCGCGCGCGCTCCTCGGCGGTCCGCAGCGTCAGCCGCGCCTCGACCTCCTCGGCGCGGGCGGTGGCCAGCGCCTCGGCGGCGGCGTCCCGGATCCCGGTGTCCGGCTCGTCGTCGACCGGCTCGTCCTCGGCCACCGCGAGCTGCTGCTCGGCGGCCGCCAGCGCGAGCAGCGCATCGGCCCGGCGGGCCTCGACCGCGTCGCGGCGCTCGCGCATGCGCTGGGCCTCGGCCACCGCCGACCGGACCGCCTGCTCGTACCGCCCGAGCTGGGCGGACGCGGCGGACCGGCGCTGCTCGGTGGCCGCCTGCTGGCGCTGCGCGGCCTCGACCTCGACCAGCCGCGCGGCCTCCTCGGCGCGGGCGCCGTCCAGCGCCGGGCGCAGCCGGGCCAGTTCCTGCTCCACGGCCTCCCGCTCGGCGTGCGCCTCGTCCAGCGCGGCCCGCACGTCCAGCGCGGTCGACGCGGTGCCGGACCCGCCGTGCGCCCGGTGCGCACCCAGCACGTCCCCGCCCGCGGTCACCGCAGTGAGCGCCGGATCGCCCACGACCACCGCCCGCGCGGCCGCCAGGTCATCGACGACCACCACCCCGCGCAGCAGCGCCCGCACCGTCCCGGCCACCGGCCCCCCGGTCACCGCCGCCGCGGCCCACCGCCCGCCGACCGGCGCCGTCTCCTCCCCCGGTTCAGGAAGGCCACCTTCCTGCCCTGTGCGGCCCTGAAGGTGGCCTTCCTGACCTTCGGGGCCGGCGACGACGAGGGCGGCGCGGCCGGCGTCGCGCTCGTGGAGCAGGTGCAGGGCGGTGAGGGCGGCGTCGGGGCCGGTGACGACCAGCGCGTCGGCCAGCTCGCCGAGCGCGGCAGCCACCGCGGCGCGGGCCCCGGGATCGACGGTGATCAGCCCGGACAGCGCCCCGAGGACGCCGTCGGTGTCGACCAGGGCGCCGCTGCCGTCCTTGCGGGCCATCCCGACGGCGAGCGCGTCGACCCGGGCCCGCCAGTGCGCCCGGCGCTGCTCCAGCTCCCGTTCCCGGGCGACCAGCTCGGCGACCCGCGCCGCCGCGGCCGCGTGCGCCTCGGCCGCCTGCGCGCAGCGTTCCTCCAGCTCGCGCACCGAGCCGGCCAGCACGCCGCCGCTCTCAGCGTCGCCGGTGAGCACCCCGAGCTCGTCCTGCGCGACGACCAGTTCCTCCTGGGCGGCGTCGGTGCGGTCCTGGGCCTCGGCGATCGCCTCGGAGAGCCGCTCGATCTCCTCCGCGGTCGCCGCGGCCCCGCTGCGCAGCGCCTCGGCCCGCCCGGACAGCGTGGCCAGGCCGGCGCGCCGGTCGGCCAGCGCGCGGACCGCAGCCAGGTGGGCCCGCTCGGCCGCGGCCAGGGTGCGCTCGTGCTCGGCGCGCGAGTCCATGATCTCCGCCAGCCGGTGGCGGGCCTCGGCGAGCGACTCGGCGAGCAGGTCCTCCTCCTCGGCCGCCGCCTCGGCCTCGGCCTCCAGCTCGTCGGGGTCGCGGCCGGGAGCGCGCTCGACCGGGTCGGCGAGGTGGCGGGCCCGTTCCTCGGCGAGGCGGACGGTGCCGCTGAGCCGCTCGGCCAGCGCGGACAGCCGGTACCAGGTGTCCTGGGCGGCGGCCAGCCGCGGCGCGTCCTCGGCGAGCGCGGCCTCCAGCCGCTCCTGCTCGACCCGGGCCACCGACAGCTGTTCCTCGACCTCGGCGCGGCGGGCCCGGGCGGCGGACTCGTCGGCCTCCTCGCGGGCGAGCTGATCGCGCAGCGTGACCAGGTCGTCGGCGGCCAGCCGCAGCCGGGCGTCGCGCAGCTCGGACTGCACGGACTGGGCCCGCCGGGCGATCTCGGCCTGCCGACCCAGCGGCTTGAGCTGGCGGCGCAGCTCGGCGGTCAGGTCGGTGAGCCGGGTCAGGTTCGCCTGCATCGCGTCGAGCTTGCGGAGCGCCTTCTCCTTGCGCTTGCGGTGCTTGAGGACGCCGGCGGCCTCCTCGATGTAGGCGCGCCGGTCCTCGGGCTTGGACTGCAGCACCGAGTCGAGCTGGCCCTGCCCGACCACCACGTGCATCTCCCGGCCGATGCCGGAATCCGACAGCAGCTCCTGGATGTCCAGCAGCCGGCACGACGAGCCGTTGATCTCGTACTCCCCGGCGCCGTCCCGGAACATCCGCCGGGTGATGGAGACCTCGGAGTAGTCGATCGGCAGGGCGCCGTCGGTGTTGTCGATGGTCAGCGTCACCTCGGCCCGTCCGAGCGGCGCCCGCCCGGACGTCCCGGCGAAGATGACGTCCTCCATCTTCCCGCCGCGCAGCGCCTTGGCCCCCTGCTCGCCGAGGACCCAGCTGATCGCATCGACCACGTTGGACTTGCCCGACCCGTTCGGCCCCACCACGCAGGTGATCCCCGGTTCCAGGCGCAACGTCGTGGCCGAGGCGAAGGACTTGAAGCCCTTCAGCGTCAGGCTCTTGAGGTGCACGGGCGGACTCCTGGGGCGGGGCGGACGTGGGAGCCTACCGACCCGACCTCGCCGAACCCCTGATCGGTCCGCGAAGGGTGGCTGCACCGCCCGCAGACGGAGTCGGCCCGCCGGCCGGGCACCGGGTCACGCTTCGACGAACCCGTCCAGACCGCCCTGGACCGAGGTCCACTGCTCGACGACAGCGGACACCCGACCCGGAGTCCGAGCGCTGCGCAACTCCTCCAGCAATGCCGCGCACGCCGACCGAGGGCCCTCGGCGACGATCGCCACCCGCCCGTCGGGCAGGTTCCGCGCCGACCCCACCAGCCCCAGCTCCAAGGCACGCGACCTGGTCCACCACCGGAACCCGACGCCCTGTACCCGCCCGCTCACCCACGCGATCAACCGCACCGGGCGGTCGCCGTCCGTCGCCATGATCCGCGGACGCTACTCCCCGGCCAGCCGAACAGGTCCGGCCGATCAGGCCGATCGGTCCGTGCCGGCGGCCGCACTGGTGCCGCCGGCACGGACCGTGGCAGGCCCGGACTGCCGTGCGCCTCCCCCGAAGCAGCACGGACGGCCGCGGACCAGGTCTCAGCCGCCCGGCGCCGGGGCGGGCGGAGCCGGCGGTACGGCGTCGGTCGGTGGTACCGGCTCGACCGGCACGGACGAGGGCGCTGCGGACGGGAGCGGGAGCGGCGGTGTCGCCGGCGAGCCCGCCGTGGGCGGAACCGCCACCACCAGCGGTTGCGGCGGCACCGTCAGGCAGTTCCCGGTCCTGGGGTCGACGTCCACGATGCCCCGCGGGTAGGGCTCGGCCCGACCGGCGGACCAGGTGTCCGTGGACCCGGAGCAGCGGTCGTTCTGCGTGTTGATCGGCTGACCGTCCTGGTCGAACAGGTACACCCCGGTCAGTGGCGCGCCCGAGGCGTCGACCGGGCGGATGTCGAGGATCTCCCGCTCGGAGTCCTGCCACAGCCCGGAGGGGCCGTAGGCGGCGGCCGAACTCGCCGGCATCGGGTCGGCGGACAGCAGGCCGACCAGCACCATGACCGCAGCCAGGCCGTTCAGCGGCACGACCAGCCACAGCAGGCGCCGGTCGCGGCGGGACCGGTAGCCGAGCCACACCGACACCGGCACCGCGACCAGCGCGATCAGCACCGTCGGCACCAGTTCCGGTCCCTGGAGGGTACCGGCGGCGATCAGGGCGGCGGCGATGAGCGCGCGCAACAACCACCACGCCGGCTGCAGGGCGACGACGAAGTCGGTCACCGGCCCCCGTCCCGGGCGGGCGGCGACGAAGCGGCGTACCACCGGGAGCCCGGCCACCGTCGGCAGGCCCGGACCGTCGGTGAGCAGCACCGGCAGTGCCACCAGCGGAGCCAACAGGGCGATCAGCACGAGTTCCGGGGTGCCGCCCAGGAGCCCGAGCGGGATCAGCAGGGTGCTCGCCACCAGGGCCGCCACCGCGAGCCGGGCGCCCCCGCGGCGTGGGCGGTCGGCGGGCTGCGGGGCGGGCGGGTACCCGGCTGCGGCACGCAACTCCGCGGCGTAGGTGGCCGGGGTGCCGAGCCGGGCGGTGACGGCGTCCCGGTCGGCGTCGGGGCCCAGTTCGTCGGCCAGGTCGGCGAGGTGGGCGCGGACGTCGTCGAGGATGTCGTCGACCTCGGCGGCGGGCAGGTCGGCCAGCTCGGCGCGCACCCCGTCCAGGAACTGCCGGACCGCCGGGTCGGCCAGCCGCACCGGGGTCGGGGCGGCGCCCGGGGCGTCGGAACGGTCCTCCGCTTGCTCGCTCATGCCGCTGTCACCAGACCTTCCATCGTGTCGGCGAACGCCCGCCAGACCTTCGTCATCTCCTGCAGCCGTTCCCGGCCGGGGGCGTTGAGGCTGTAGTACTTGCGGTGCGGCCCCTCGTCGCTGGGCACGACGTACGAGGTGAGCAGCCCGGCGTTGTAGAGCCGGCGCAGCGTCCCGTAGACCGAGGCGTCGCCGACCTCCTCCAGCCCGGCCGCGCGCAGCCCGCGCACCACCTCGTAGCCGTAGCCGTCGGCCCGCTCCAGCACCGCGAGGACGGCGAGGTCGAGCACCCCCTTGAGCAACTGGCTCGTGTCCACGTCGCCCTCCTCCCGCGGTCGTTCGACTGACGGACCGCACACTACTACGCATACCGCACTACTGTGCGAGCCACCCCTCCGTGGACGCCGGATACGATCACGACCGGGAACGGCAGAGGTCCGGCGGGCAGGAGCGGTGCATGTCGGTGGTCGACAACGCCATCTACGTCGACGGCAGGCGGGCCGCGGTGCCGAGCTCGCTGGACCACACCTTCGACGAGCTGCGCGAGTGCCCGCACGACGCGCACAGCTTCTGCTGGATCGGCCTGCTGCGACCCAGCGAGCAGGAGATCCAGGCGGTGGCCGAGGAGTTCCACCTGCACGCGCTGGCCGTCGAGGACACCATCAACGCCCATCAGCGGCCCAAGCTCGAGCGCTACCACAACGTGCTGTTCGTGGTGCTGCGCCCGGCCCGCTACGTCGACCACGTCGAGGTCGTCGAGATCGGCGAGGTGCACCTGTTCCTCGGGCCCGACTTCGTGATCACCGTCCGGCACGCCGAGAAGCCCGATCTCGGCCAGGTCCGCCGGCGCCTGGAAGCCGACCCGGACCTGCTCCGGCAGGGCCCGTTCGCCGTGCTCTACGCGATCCTGGACAAGGTCGTCGACGACTACGGCCCGGTGCTCGACGGCCTGCAGGACGACATCGACGAGATCGAGGTGCAGGTCTTCGGCGGCGATCCGGGGGTGTCCCGGCGGATCTACCAGCTCAGCCGCGAGGTCATCGAGTTCCAGCGGGCGGTCGAGCCGCTGGTGGCGATCCTGCAGTCGGTCCGCGACCAGCTCAAGGAGCAGGCCGGCGAGTCGGACCTGGAGCTGCGCCGGGCGCTGCGCGACGTGGCCGACCACGCCACCCGGGTGATCGAGCGGACCGAGGCCTACCGCCAGTTGCTGGCCAACATCCTGCAGGTGAACGCGGCCCTGGTCGGGCAGCGGCAGAACGAGCAGATGGCCCGCATGACCGAGGCGGGCTACCAGCAGAACGAGCAGATGAAGCGGGTCTCGTCGTGGGCCGCGATCCTGTTCGCCCCATCGCTGATCACCGGGATCTACGGGATGAACTTCACCGTCATGCCGGAGCTGGACTGGCCGCTGGGCTACCCGATGGCCCTCGCGCTGATGGTGCTGCTCGCCCTGCTGCTCTTCGTGGCCTTCAAGCGCCGCGGCTGGTTGTGACGCGGCGCCGCGGACGGGGCTGGCAGCGCGGGCAGCTGTAGCTGCTGCGGTTCATGAACGGGTCGCGGCGGATCGGCGTACCGCAGCGCCGGCACGGGCGGTCGGCCTGCCCGTAGGCGTCCAGGCTGCGGTCGAAGTAGCCCGACGCCCCGTTGACGTTGACGTAGAGCGCGTCGAACGAGGTGCCGCCGGCGGCCAGCGCCTCGTTCATCACGTCGCTCGCCGCGACCAGCACCATGCGGCCCTGCGCCCTGGTCAGGGTCTCGGTGGGGCGCAGGGAGTGCAGCCGGGCCCGCCACAGGGCCTCGTCGGCGTAGATGTTGCCGATCCCGGACACCACGGTCTGGTCGAGCAGCGCGCGCTTCAGCTCGGTGCGCCGGCGGCGGATCGCGGCCACCGCCGCGTCCAGGTCGAACGCCGGGTCCATCGGGTCGCGGGCGATGTGCGCCACCGGTCCGGGCAGCAGTCCGCCGTCGACGGCGGGGGCCAGCGGGTGGAGCGACAGCCCACCGAACGTCCGCTGATCGACGAACCGCAGCTCCGGCCCGCCGTCGGCGAACCGGAACCGGATGCGCAGGTGCTTCTCGTCGGGCCGAGCGGCGTCCGCCACCAGCATCTGCCCGCTCATGCCCAGGTGGGCCAGCACGGCGTCGTCGCCGGGGCCGCCGCCGTCCAGGTCGAGCCAGAGGTACTTGCCGCGGCGCCGGGCGCCGGTGACGGTGCGACCGGCGAGCCGGGCGGCGAAGTCCGTCCCGCCCTCGGCGTGCCGGCGGACCGCCCGCGGGTGGGCCACGTCGACCTCGGCGATCGTCCGGTCCAGCACGTGGCCGGCCAGACCGCGCCGGACGACCTCGACCTCGGGCAGCTCGGGCACCCTGCGACGTCCTCCTCGCTCAGCGGGCGGCCGTGCTGGGACCGGCTGCGGCCTCGGCGGTCAGCGTCCGCCAGGCCAGCTCGGCCGCCTTCTGCTCGGCTTCCTTCTTCGTGCGGCCCTCGCCACCGCCCAGGTCGCGGCCGCCGACCACGGCGGTGGCGGTGAACACCTTCAGGTGGTCCGGGCCCGCCTCGGTGATCCGGTACTCCGGGACGCCCAGGTCGGAGGCCGCGGTCAGCTCCTGCAGGCTGGTCTTCCAGTCCAGGCCGGCACCGAGCAGCGGCGCCCCGGTGAGCAGCCGGTCGAACAGCCGGTGCACCAGCCCGCGGGCCGGTTCCAGGCCGTGCTCCAGGTAGACCGCCCCGATCAGCGCCTCGGTGGCATCGGCCAGGATGCTCGCCTTGGTGCGGCCGCCGGTGAGCTCCTCACCCCGGCCCAGGTACAGGTACGCGCCCAGGCCGCCGGCACCGAGGGTCGCGGCCACGCCGGCCAGCGCGTGCATGTTCACCACGCTGGCCCGGAGCTTCGCCAACTGCCCCTCGGGCAGGTCGGGGTGCTCGCGGTAGAGCCGCTCGGTGACCGCGATGCTCAGCACCGAGTCGCCGAGGAACTCCAGCCGCTCGTTGGTCGGCAGGCCACCGTTCTCGTAGGCGTACGACCGGTGGGTCAGCGCGAGGCGCAGCAGGTCGTCGCCGATCTCGATGCCGAGCGACGCGAGCAGGGGCCCGCGGTCGACCGCCGGTCCGGTGACACCTCGTTCCGCCACTGTCTGGTCGCCCGCTCCACCGCTCCCGGCGATCAGGCCGGGCTCACGACCTGGCGGCCGTCGTAGGTGCCGCAGGTCGGGCAGGCCATGTGCGGGGGCTTCGTCGCGCGGCAGGCGCGGTTCGAGCAGGCGACGAGCGTGGGGGCAGTGGCCTTCCACTGCGACCGACGCATGCGCGTGTTCGCCCGCGACATCCGGCGCTTGGGCACAGCCACGGTAGATCTCCTAGCTAGTGTCGGGTGCGACGACCGGGGTTTCGGTCAGTCTGCGACGCGGTCATTCGTCGACGAGCGCTCACGCAGAGCTGCCCACCGGGGATCCAGTGTCTCATGCTCGTGGTCGGGCGGGAGGTCGGCCCGCTTCTCCCCGCACTCCGGGCACAGACCGGGGCAGTCGGCCCGGCAGAGCGGGGCCAGCGGCAGGGCCAGCACGAGCGCGTCGCGCACGGTCTGCTCGACGTCGACGGTGTCGTCCACGACCCGCGGGATCTCGTCCGGGTCGGTGGTCTCGTCGGTGACGCTGTCCGGGTAGGCGAACAGCTCACCGATCTCGACCCGGACGTCGTCGGTCAGCTCGTCGAGGCAGCGCGAGCACTCACCGGACAGCGGGGCGGTGGCGGTCCCGGACACGTAGACGCCCTCGGTGACCGACTCCAGCCGCACGTCCAGCTCGATCGTCGCGCCGGCCGGCACGGCGATGGCGACCAGCCCGAACCGGTCCGGCTCGGGCGGCGCCGGGATCGCCCGGGTGTAGTGGCGCATGGCCCCGGCGCTGCGGCCCAGCTCGCGGGTGTTGAACACCCACGGGCCGGTGGCGGTCGGGGTGGGACGGGAACTGCTCATCGCTCCAGGATAGGCCGCGCCGGCGGGGGCCCACCGGGAGCGCCGGTCAGCCCGGGGGCGCGACGACGAACTCCGCCTCGTCGCCCTCGGCGGTGGCCACGGTGATCTCGTAGTCGCCGACCGCGGCGGTCTCCCCCGCCGGGATCGACACCGGCGCGCCGCCGTCGGCGGAGAACGTCACCGCGCCGTCGGCCACCGCGTCCACGGCCAGCAGCGGACCGCCCGCGCAGGAGAAGGAGGTGGCGCCGTTGCGGGTCACCGCGCGGTTGCTGGCTCCGCTGATCCGGATGTTCCCGCGCCCGCCGATCGCCACCCGGCAGCCGCCGTCGGGTGTCTCCGGCGGACCGGCCGCCGACGTGTCGGGCGCCGACGTGTCGGGCGCCGACCGCCCGGTCGACGACCCGGGCCCGGCGCTGCCTCCGACGGTCGTCGAGCAGCCGGCGAGGGCCGTCGCCGCGGCCAGCGCGACGAGGCCGGCGAGCAGCAGCGGGGGCCGGGGGGCCGGGGTGTGCACGGTGGGATGCTCCCGTCGATCGGTCGGCAGGACCAGGGGGATCCCCCCGGTGGGCGGTCCCGGGACCGGCTCAGTCGCCGGTCGGCTCGGTGAGCGCCCCGAGGACGTGGCGCTCGGCGGCGTCCAGGTAGTCGCGCAGCTCCGCCAGTGCACCCGCGCGGTCACCGCCGGCGAGCAGCGCGGCGATCCGCCGGTTCCGCTCGATGTAGGGCAGGTGCAGGTCGCGGCGGTCGGGCAGCTGCAGGAACGCCAGCCGCAGCTCGGCGAGGACCCGCTCGAACATCTCCCGGATGTGGGTGCTGCCGCAGCCGGCCACCAGGGTGCGGTGGAAGTCGATGTCGAGGGTGCCCACCGCGTGCCAGTCCTCGCGGGCGGCGGCCGCGGTGGCCGCGTCGACCCGCTCCTGCAGCGCGGCCGGCCGGGACGGGTCGGCGATCACCGCGTCCACGCCGAGCGGCTGGATCAGGCGGCGGGTGGTGTAGAGGTCGCGGACGTCGGCCGCGGACAGCGTGCGGACGTGCACGCCGCGGTGCAGCTCGTGCTCGACCAGCCGCTCGTGCGCGAGCAGCCGGAACGCCTCGCGCACCGTGTTGCGGGAGATCTCGAAGGCGGCCGAGACCGCCTCCTCGCGCAACCTGGTGCCCGGCGGCAGCTTGCCGTCGGCGATCTGGCGGCGCAGCGTCTCGGCCGCGTACTGGGCGGTGCTGGAGCGCTTGGGCAGTGCGGGGAGTCCGGAGAGCACATCACCCGCGTCGGCCACGATCACGCGCGGGACTCTACTCGGCTCCGGCCGTCACTTGTGCGATGACTCAACAATCCGACCTGACCATCCGACTCCACGATCCCGGACCGGTGGCCGGGTGCCGAACTCGTCGGCCAGCAGGGCGGCGATCTCCAGGACGGCGTCCGCGGTGGCCGGGCGCAGCGCGGCCAGTCTGATCCGGCCGCCGGTAGCCAGGTGCGGGTCGTGGGGCAGCTCCACGACCGCGCGGCAACGGGCGGCGAAGTGCGCGCGCAGCCGTCCCGCGTCGACCTCCGGGCTCGACCGGTCGGCGGACAGCACGACCACCGCCCGCGCCGCCGCCTCCCGGTACCCGTGCGCGTCGAGCCAGTCCAGCGTCCGGGCGGCCCGACCGGCGCCGTCGACGGTCGGCGAACCGACCACGACCAGCGAGTCGGCCAACTCCAGGGTGCCGCGCACCGCGGGATGCACCATCCCGGTGCCCGAGTCGGTGAGCACGACGTCGCAGAACCGGGTGAGCACCTCGCACGCCCGGCGGTACGCCGCCGCGTCCAGGGCGTCGTCGCGGGCCGGGTCCTGGTCGGAGGCGAGCACCTGCAGCCGCCCGGAAAGGCTGGTGAAGTGGGCCAGCTCGGGCAGCGCCCGCACGCTGTCGGCCCGCTCGGCCAGGTCGCGGACCGACACCGCGGTCTCCCCGGAGAGCCGGTCGGCCAGCGTCCCGGCGTCCGGGTCGGCGTCCAGCACCGCGACCCGGTCGCCGCGCAGCTCGGCGAGCAGCAGCCCGACCGCGGCCGTCACGGTCGTCTTGCCGACACCGCCCTTGAGCGAGACCACGGCGATGCGGTGCGGGGCGGTGAGCACGCGGCCGACCCGGGACTCGCGGTCGCGGCGGGCGAGGTCGGCAGCCCCGGCACCGGGGTTGATCGTGCCCGCGCTGGCCCGGTACAGCACCCGGCGCCAGCCCGAGCCGGGTGCCTCCGCGCGGCGGACGACGATGGTGCGGTCGGTGAGGTCCGCGGCGCTGGCAGCCCCGTGCGCCGGCGCGGTCGGCGCGGGGTGCGCGGTCGGCGCGGGGTGCGTCGGGGTCCGCGGAGCCGCACCGGGCCCAACGCTCCGGAGTGCCGGCTCACCGGCCTCCGTCGTCGGCATCGGGCGCACCGGCGGGGCAACGGTGTCCGAGGTGCCCTCCCCGGCGGGCCGCTGAGCGGCGCCGGGCGGATCGCTGCGGCGGTCGCCACCGGTCGCGAAGGCTCGCTTCGGCACGCTCTCCTCCACTGGGGTACGGATCCGCCCCGACCGCACTCCGGCGCGGTCGCACCGGGCCCCGGGTCCCGTTCGGAGGGGATCGTACGCACGACGGCTCAGCGGCTGCGGCTGATCGGCCGGAAACCGGTGAATGCGCAATCAATTACCCGGCAGGGAGCCGACCGGCGGCACAAAGCTTGGGACTTCTTTAAGGTCAACGCGGGTTGCACGCAGCGACGCACGGGCCGTAAGTTCACCTACGGAGAGCGACTGTGTGCCACCACTGACGTGGGCGCGCCCCGCCCGGCGGAGAGCAGCGACACCGATGGTGACCGCGTTGCCTCCTCCGAGCACGGCCGATCCCGGATCGTGGCGTGCGCGGCGTACCGGGGAAAGCGGGGGCCAAGTGGATGAGTTGCAGTGCGGCCGCACAGCGGCGCGACGGAGTTCCGAATGAGCAATGAGCCCATGCGCTGCGCACTGGCGGGCTGCGACGAGATCATCGCACAATCCGACGACGGCGGCCCCACGCGGTTGTACTGCTCGGCCGCACACCGTTCCGCCGCCCGCAAGCAGCGGCAGGTGGCCCGCACCACGGAGGAGGCGGTCCCGGCGGCCGCACCCGCCGTCCTGCCGGCGGCACCGGTGACCGTATCCGGACCGGCGCCCGAACCGGCGGCACCGTCCGGTTCGGACGACACCGCCGACGCCGCGCCGGCGAGCGGCGCCCGGACGACCGCGGCAGCAGTGGCGGCAGCCGGCGTGTCGGGGACCCGCCAGGTGCTGCGCGTGACGAGCCGGCGGCCGTCGCGCAAGCCCCGCAAGCGGACGGCCGAGCACGGCGCGGCGCCGATCGCCCGGCGGGCGATCGCCAGCCTGGCCGTGGTCAGCCTGCTGGCCGGCGGCGGTAGCTACGTCCTCACCGCGTCCGAGGTCACCCCGACGATCCCGCCGACCACGATCCCACCCCGGCCCGACCCGGCGCTGGTGGCGAGCCAGTGGGAGACCCGCGCCGAGGTGGTGCTGTCCTCGATCAACCAGCAGCTCGACCAGGTCGCCCAGGCCGAGGTCAGCTGGCTGCAGATCCCCGAGGACCGGCGCGGCACCCGACCTCCGGCCGCGGTGCAGGCGATGCTCGACCGCAAGTCGCTGCTGGAGCAGCAGCGGGTCACCGTCGAGTCCCAGCTCGCCACCCTGCGCGCGCTGCCGAAGGTCAGCGAGGAGCTGGCCGCCGCGGAGGCCGAGCTGCAGTCGATGGAGCGGGTGCTGAGCACCGCGCCGCCGCAGACCGCGACGATCGACCAGGTCGAGGCCAGCCGGCACCTGGAGGCCCAGCGCGAACTGCAGCGCCAGCAGCACGAGCACAGCGTGCAGGAGCTGGAGCGGCTCCAGCAGGGCATCCAGCACATGATCGCCACCCCGCTGCCGGACACCACCGACGACACCAGCGCCGTGGTGCAGCGGGTCCGCCAGCTGATCAACGGACTGCCCGACCCCACGCCGCCGAAGGTGGAGGAGCACGAGCACCCGCCGGCTGTGCTGCCGCGGCGCCACTCCGAGGGCCGGGAGCGCCAGGACGTCGACCGCACGGCGCCCCCCGAGCCCGACCAGCACGTGCTGGCCGCCGACGGCGGGCCCGGCCAGGACCGCTCCGGCGACCGCCACCAGGACGACGGCGACCGCGGCCAAGGCCCCGAGGCCGTCGACGCGGAGGTCCTGGCCCTGCCCCACGGCGCTGTCCCGGACGGGGATCGGGGCGGCGACCAGGTCGCCCCCGTGCTGGCCGCCGACGGCGGGTCCGACGAGGGCGGGTCCGACCAGGGCGACCGGCCCCGCCCGATGGGCAAGGTCGAGTGGTTGGCCGCGCAGGCCGAGGGCGACCGGACGGGGTCCGACGAGTCCCCGGATGGCGGGGACGACCGCGGGAGCGACTCCGGCGACGAGTGGTCGAACCCCGGCGGCGACGGGGGCGACCAGGCCGCGCAGGGGGGCCACGAGCAGGACCGTCCGCACGACGATCGCCAGGATCATGACCAGAGCGGCCACGACGGCGACGACCGGGGCGACGACCGGCCCGAGCAGCACGAGAGCACCCACGACGAGGGCGGGGACCGTCCGGAGCACGACCAGGGCGGCCACGACCAGGGCGGCCACCACGAGGACGCCGACAGCGACGGTGGGAGCGAGCCCGGCGGCGACCGTCCGGACGACGCCGACCGCGACCCCGAGCCCGACAACGGCGACGGGGCGGATCACGCGCAGGGCGACCGTCCGGGTCACGACCAGGGCGACGACTCCGCCGACCAGGTCGACGAGCACCAGGGCGGCGGCGAGGACGGGGAGGACCGTCCGGAGGACCACGGGTCCGACGACGGTCAGCACGGCGAGGGCGACGACTCCGAGACCGACGGGCACGGGTCCGGCGGGAGCGACGACAAGAGCGACGGGTCCGACGACGAATCCACCGGCGAGCACGCCGGCGGCGACGAGAGCGGCGAGGACGAGGGCGGCGACGACGAGCCCGAGGACAAGCCCGACGACAAGGGCGACGACAAGCCCGAGGACGACGGCGGCGGGGACAAGTCCGACGACGAGCCCGCGGAGAAGTCGGACGACAAGTCCGATGACGAGGGCAGCGACGACAAATCGGGCGACAGCTCCGGCGACAGCTCCGGCGACAGCTCCGGCGACGACTCCGGCGACGACTCCGGCGACGACAAGGGCGGCGAGGACAAGCCCTCCGACGACGGCAGCGACAACTCCGGCAGCGACAACTCCGGCAGCGACCCCGGCAGCGACTCCGGCAGCGACTCCGGCAGCGAGTAGCCGCTCCCCCGCCCGACCAGCCGTAGCGCCGTGCGCCCACAGGTGCACGGCGCTGTGTCGTTCCCTCGGGTCGGGCGCCCGGGCGCTGCGTCGTCCTCCTGATGGTGCAGTGGCCGCGAACGCTCACCGGTTTCACGACGCGACTGGTGCTGCGCACTCGCCTCCCCTCCGCGGCGGATCACCACGGAGCGGGGTCGGGGTGGTCCTCGCAGGCTCTCCGTGCTCCTCGCAGGTGCCGTGGACCCGCCGTGGACTCTGCGAGGAGCACGCTGCCTCTGCGACGACGTGCGGACCGCCCATTCCGGACCGCAGGCCGAGCCCAGCCGGACCGAGGTCGGACGGGAGCGCTCCGGCCCGGGCGCGTCACTGGAGACGCCGCCGGGCACTCCGGTAGCGGCGCGCCCCGCATCCGGTTGAACGGGAGCGATCGAGGTGGGCGAGGTCGGCCGCACCGAGCATGTGACCAGCCGCTTCCCGGACTGGTCGATCCGTCGCCCGTGACCCGGCGGACCCATGGGGTCACCGCACGAGCACTGCGCCGGCCCCACGGCGCCCCGCCATCCCCCCGGCGCTGTGCCGTCCGCGAGGTCAGCCGCGCCGGGCTCCGGTCAGGTCCCGGCCGGCACCGCTGCCTCCGCGGCGGGAACCCCGAAGCGGTCCGCGACCAGCGCGGCGAGCAGCAGGAAGGCGTCGTGCGTCGCGGGCCGCAGGCGGGCCGGGTCGATCCGGTCGCCGGTGGCCAGGTGCGGGTCGTGCGGCACCTCGACCACCGCGCGGCAACGGGCCGCGAAGTACCGGCGGACCCGCTCCCGGTCGATGTCCGCGCTGCCGCGGTCCAGCGACAGCACCACGACCGCGTCCGCGGCCAGGGCGCCGTGGCCGTGCGCGTCCAGCCAGTCCAGGGTGGCGGCGGTGCGGCTGGCCGCGTCGACCGCGGGAGCGCCGACCACGACCAGGCTGTCCGCGCGGTCCAGGGTCGCCCGCATGACGGCGTGCATCAGCCCGGTACCCGGGTCGGTGATCAGGATGTCGTGGAACCGGGCCAGCACCGCGCTGATCCGGTCGTGGTCGGCGGGGTCGAGGGGCTCGTCGACCGCGGGGTCCTGGTCGGCCGCGAGCACGTGCAGCCGGCCGGCCGTCCCGAGGTGGCCGTCGACGTCGGCGAGCGCGGCCACCGCGTCGAGGTGGGCGAGCAGGTCGCGCACCGATCCCGGCGGCCGCACACCGAGCCGCTCGGCGAGGGTGCCCGCATCCGGGTCGGCGTCCAGCGCGACGACCCGGTCGCCGCGGTTCGCGGCCAGTACCAGACCCAGGCAGGCCGCGACGGTGGTCTTGCCGACGCCGCCCTTGACCGACCCGACCGCGATCCGGTGGGTGCCCGGCAGCGGCCGCCGGATCCGGGCCCGCCACTGCTGGCGGGCGGCCTCCGCGGCGCCGATGCCGGGGTTCACCAGCCCACCGGTGGCCCGGTGCAGCGCCGCGCGCCAGCCGTCCTGCGGCCGGTCGCCGCGGAACCGGACGATGGCGTCCTCGGCCAGCGCGGCCGCGCTGATCGGCGGGGGCGGATCGGCGCTCACGCGGTGAACCGGTCGGCCATCACCGCCGCGAGCTGGTAGGCGGCGTCCCGGGTCTGCGGGCGCAGCCGGGACAGCTGCACCCGTCCGCCGGTGGCCAGGTGCGGGTCGTGCGGGATCTCGACCACCGCCCGGCAGCGGGCCGCGAAGTGCTCCCGGATGCGACCCAGGTCGACATCCACGCTGGTGCGGTCGCAGGACAGCACGGCGACGGCGTCGGCGGCCAGCGAGCCGTGGCCGTGGGCCAGCAGCCAGTCCAGGGTCTTGGCCGCGCGGCCGGCCCCGTCCACCGTCGGCGCCCCCACGATGATCACGCTGTCGGCCAGCTTCAGGGTGCCCTCCATCGCCGAGTGCACCAGGCCGGTGCCCGAGTCGGTGATGATGACGTTGAAGAAGCGGTCCAGCAGCGCGCAGATGTGCTCGTACTCCTCGCGGCTGAACGCGTCGCCGGCCGCCGGGTCCTGCTCGGAGGCCAGCACCTGCAGCCGCCCGGCCAGGCTGGTGTAGCGCGAGACCTCGGTCCAGGAGTCGATGCGGTCCAGGTCGCGCAGCAGCTCGCGGACGGTCACCGAGGACTCGCCGGTCAACCGGTCGGCGAGGGTGCCGGCGTCCGGGTTGGCGTCCAGCACGATCACCCGGTCGCCGCGGTGCTCGGCCAGCACCAGCCCGAGCAGCGTGGAGACCGTGGTCTTGCCGACCCCACCCTTGATCGAGGTGACGGCGATCCGGTGCGACCGCAGCAGCGGGCGGCGGATCCGGTGCAGCAGGTCGCGCTGCCGCAGCTCGGCGGACCCCGGGCCGGGGTTGATCAGCCCACCGGAGGCGCGCAGCAGCGCCCGCCGCCAGCCGTGCGTGGGCTCGTCCGGGCGGGTCCGCAGGATGGTGTCGCCGGTCAGCTCACCGGGGTCCTCGGGGGTACCGCCGTCGCTCGGCGTGGTCGCACCCGTCGCCTCCACAGCGCCCCCCGAATGTCCCGGTCCTGCCCGCCCCCGGCCGGCCTCCACCCGGTATCCGTACCGCTCCCACCAGGTCGAGGGATCGGGCTCGGCCCCGCGCCGTACCACCGCGTCACCCTACCCCGACGGTGGTGCCCGGCGTCACCGACAGGCACGCACCGTGACCATCTCGCCGTGCGGGTCGCTCAGTCGATGAGGTCCATCCCGGTTCCGGTGCGACCGTGCGGGACGGGACCGCCGGGGCCGCGCCACAGCGTACTGCGCCCCCGGCTGACCGTGCGCAGCGCCTTGGTCAGGGTGTCCTCGAACTCGGCCAGCTTGGTGTCGACGTAGCCGTCGCACTCCCGGCGCAGTCGGTCGGCCTCGGTGTCGGCGGTGTCCACGATCCGCGCGGCCTCGACGTGCGCGGCCCGGACCACCTCGGCCTGCGCGACCAGCCGGGCCTGCTCGGCCTGGCC
>DASQMQ010000430.1:0-9813 GCA_035645455.1 Pseudonocardia sp. | reverse complement strand
GCCACGACCACCCGCACCCCGCCCGGCCGGCGGTTCCGGCTCGCTCGACGGGGCCGCTGCGCCGCCCTGATCCCGCGGCTCGGGTCAGGCCGCGAGGGCCGCGTAGCGGCCCTCGGTGGCGACCAGCTCGTCGTGGGTGCCCGCCTCGACGATCCGCCCGTGGTCGAGCACCACGATCCGGTCCGCGTGGCGGACCGTGGAGAGCCGGTGGGCGATGGTGATGGTCGTGCGGCCCCGGGCCAGCACGTCGAAGGCGCGCTGCACGGCGCGTTCGGTCTCGGTGTCCAGCGCGCTGGTGGCCTCGTCCAGGACCAGCACGCGCGGGTCGCGCAGCAGGGTGCGGGCGATGGCCAGGCGCTGCTTCTCGCCGCCGGAGAAGCGGTGCCCGCGCGAGCCGACCTCGGTGTCGTAGCCCGCGGGCAGGCCGGCGATCAGGTCGTGGACCTGGGCGGCGCGGGCGGCGGCCTCGATCTCGGCGTCGGTGGCCTCGGGCCTGGCGTAGCGCAGGTTCTCCCGGACGGTGGTGTGCAGCAGGTAGGTCTCCTGGCTCACCACGCCGACCACCGCGGCCAGGTCGGCCAGCCGCATGTCGCGCAGGTCGACGCCGTCGATGCTGATCCGCCCGGCCGCCGGGTCGTGCAGCCGGGCGATCAGCGCGGCCAGGGTGGACTTGCCCGAGCCGGTCTCGCCGACGACCGCCAGGGCCGTCCCGGCCGGGACGTCCAGGTCGACCCCGGCGACCGCCGGCACGTCGCTGCCGGGGTGGGTGAAGGTCACCCCGGACAGGCGGACGTGGCCGCGGACCCGGGCCGGGTCGACCGGCACCGGCCGGGCCGGCTCGTCGATGTCGATCGGCAGGTCCAGGTACTCGAAGATGCGGGCGAACAGGGCCAGCGAGCTGACCAGCGACACCCCCACGTCGAGCAGGCCCATCAGCGGCCGGAACAGCCCGGCCTGCAGCGTGGTGAACGCGATCAGGGTGCCGATCGTCATCCCGCCGCCGGTGACCGGCAGGCCGGCCCCGAGGTAGATGACCGCCGGGATGGCGGCGAAGACGACGCTCGTCGAGGCCATCCGCCAGCGCCCGGCCAGCTGCGCGCGCAGCTCCAGGTCGATCAGCCGCTCGGAGGAGCCGGTGAACCGCGCGACCAGCGCCGGTCCGGCGCCCATCGTCCGGGCCAGCTGGGCGCCGTTGACCGACAGCCCCTCCTCCACGGTGACGTTGAGGTCGGCCAGCTCGCGCTGCTGGGCGGCGGTGATCCGGCGGCGCATCCCGGCGACCCGACGGGTCAGCTGGATCGCCGGCGGCAGCACGACCAGCGAGATCAGCGAGAGCTGCCAGGACAGCGCGGCCATGGCCACGGCGGTGGCTACGGCGGTGGTCAGGTTGGACGCCACCGACGTGGCCGTGGAGGTGACCACGGTCTGCATGCCGCCGATGTCGTTGGTGATCCGCGACTGCACCTCGCCGGTGCGGGTGCGGGTGAAGAAGGCGATCGACTGGCGCTGCAGGTGGGCGAACACGTCGGTGCGCAGGCGGTGCATGACCTGCTGGCCGACCCGGGTGGACAGCCAGGTCTGCACGACGCCGAGCGCGGCGGTGACCGCGGCGACGGCGACCATGCCGCCGGTCAGCCAGGCCAGCAGGGTCACGTCGCGCTCGGGCAGCGCGGTGTCGATGACCGCGCGGAGCAGGAACGGCGAGGCCATCGCCACCACCGAGGACGCGACGATGATCGCGACGACGACGGCCAGCGGGCGGCGGTGCGGGGTGAACAGCCGGCCGATGCGGGGCAGCGAGACCTCGCGGGCCTGCGCCTTCTCGGCGGCGGTGACGGTGCGGTGGTCGGACCGGCGCGGCCGGTTCGGGGGATCGGGTTCCATCGGCGCCTCCACGAGCATGTACTGAGGTAACCTCATTATGAGGTCGCAACGCCGCGGACGGGTACGGTATTCCGGTGGCCGAGGACGAGTCCCTCTCCGAGCTGTTCCGGGGGGTCGCGCGGCAACTGCGCCAGCTCGCCCGCGAGGCCCTGGAGCCGTGGGAGGTCACCCCGTCCCAGGCCAGGGCCCTGGGCGTGCTGCTGCGGCACGGCACCATGCGGCTCAGCGGGCTAGCCGAGCACCTGCGGATCGTGCCGCGCTCGGCGACCGAGGTGGTCGACGCGCTGGCCGCCCGCGGGCTCGTCGAGCGCCGGCCCGACCCGCACGACCGGCGCGCCACGCTGATCCGGCCCACCCCGGAGGGCATCCGGGTGGGCGAGGCGATCCGGGCGGCGCGGGCGGCCGACGCCGAGGGCTTCTTCGGCGTGCTCGGCGACGCCGACCGCGCCGACCTGGCGCGGATCCTGCGGACCCTGCGCGGTTGAGGGCCGGGACGGTCAGCCCTCCGGCAGGTCGTCCAGCCGGAACCCGACCTTCAGCGTCACCTGGAAGTGCCCGATCTCGCCGTCCTCGATGTGCCCGCGGATCTCGGTCGTCTGGAACCAGTCGAGGTTGCGCAGGGTCTTCGCCGAGCGCCTGATCGCGGTGCGGATGGCCTCGTCGACGCTGGTCGGTGAGGTGCCCACGATCTCGGTGACGTGGTAGACGTGCGAGCTCATTCCCCGCTCCTTCGGCTGTCCGGTCGACTCCGTCGCCGGCCCGACCCCGGGCGCGGCCGGGCGGTGGACCGCCCGCCGCCCGAGTCTGCCGCCCGGGTCAAGCCGGAGCCGCCCCGGGCACGCCGCGACCCGCGCTCCGCGGACGCTCCAGCCGGAAGAAATCTTCGCGGAGCATGCAAAACGCGGTCCGCTCACTCGTAGCGGAGGTGAAGCGCCCGCACCGCGGGCGCCGAACCGGGAGGATCACCCAGCCATGAACGCCACCATCCCCACCCGCGCCGGCACCACCTCGTCGCCGGCCGAGCTGACCGCCGACCGGATCACCAAGTCGATGCTCGGGTACGGCGTGATCGCCGGCCCGATCTACGTCGGGACGTCGCTCGTGCAGGCCGCGACCCGGGAGGGCTTCGACCTGACCCGGCACGCCTGGAGCCAGCTCGCGCTGGGCGGCCCGGGCTGGATCCAGACCACCAACCTGATCGTCACCGGGCTGATGCTGGTCACGTTCGCGGTGGGGCTGCGCCGGGCGCTGCGCACCGGGACCGGCGCGACGTGGTCGCCCGTGCTGATCGGGGTGTTCGGCCTGGGCATGGTGGTGGCCGGCGTCTTCCCGGTCGATCCGGTGCTCGGCTTCCCGGTGGGCGAGCCCACCGCCACCTCGATCAGCGCCGCAGGCCTGGTGCACCTCGTCGCCGGCGCGGTCGGCTTCCTCGGCGTGACCGGCGGCCTGCTGGTGTACGCCGGCCGGCTGGCCGCCGAGGGCTTCGGTGGCTGGGCCCGGGCGACCCGGATCGTCGCGCCGCTGTTCCTGGTCTCGTTCGTCGTGATGGCCTCCACCGCGCTGGGACGAGCCGGCGTCCTGGCCTTCGTCGCCGGGGTGATCGCGATCATGGCGCTGATCAGCGCGCTGGCCGTGCACCGCTACCGCCTGATGCCCGACACCACCGGCTGAGTCCACCACCTGTCCACCGACCCGACCCGGCCCGACCCGACCCGGAAGGAATCCCGATGCGCTACCTCGTCGTCCTCGAAGCCACCCCGCCCGCCACGCCCCCGCCCGCCGAACTCATGGACGGGATCATGCGCCTGGGCGCGGAGGCCACCCGCTCCGGCGCCCTGCTGGACACCGCCGGGCTGGCCCCCAGCGCAGCCGGTGCCCGGGTGACCGTCGTCGGCACCGACCTGACGGTCACCGACGGGCCGTTCGCCGAGTCCAAGGAGATGATCAGCTACGCGATCTACGACGTCCGCGCCAAGGCGGACGCCGTGGAGTGGGCCAGCCGGTTCCTGCAGCTGCACCGCGACCTGTGGGCCGGCTGGGAGGGCGAGGCCCGGGTGCTGCAGGTGTTCGACCCGGCCGGGGCCCCGCCCGCCTGAACCACCGCCTCCGCACGCACCGCCGGTCGACGTCCCCGGTCCGGGCATGATGGCCCGGTGGGAACGCGGCCGGCGGACGGCGTCGCGGCGGTGGAGGCGGTGTGGCGGATCGAGGCGGCCCGCCTCGTCGCCGGGCTGGCCCGGTTCACCGGGGACCTGGGCACCGCCGAGGAGCTCGCCCAGGACGCCCTGGTCGTCGCCCTGGAGCAGTGGCCGGTGCGGGGCATCCCGGCCAACCCGGGCGGGTGGCTGATGAGCACGGCCAAGAACCGGGCGGTCGACGGGTTCCGGCGCACCGCCGTGCACCGCCGGGCGCTGACGACCCTCGGGCGGACCGCGGACGACGCCGTCGACCCCGGCGACACGATCGAGGACGCGCTGGACGACCCGGTCCGCGACGACACGCTCCGGCTGCTGTTCACCGCCTGCCACCCCGCCCTCAACCGCGAGTACCGGGTCGCGCTGGTCCTGCGCTGCCTCGGCGGGCTGAGCACCGTCGAGATCGCCCGGGGGTTCCTGGTCGCCGAGTCCGTCGCCGGGCAGCGGATATCGCGGGCCAAGAGGACCCTGCGCGACAAGGGCGTCCGGTTCGAGCTGCCGACCGCCGCCGAGCTGCCCGACCGGCTGGCCACCGTCCTGGACGTGATCTACCTGGTGTTCAACGAGGGCTACAGCGCCACCGCCGGCAGCGACTGGATGCGCCCGGCGCTCGGCACCGAGGCGCTGCGGCTGGCCCGGCTGACCGCCGCCCTGCTGCCCACCGAGCCCGAGGCGCACGGGCTGGCCGCGCTGCTGGAGCTGACCCAGGCCCGGGCGCCCGCCCGCACCGACCGCGATGGGCACCCGGTGCTGCTGCAGCACCAGGACCGGTCCCGCTGGGACCGCCTGCTGATCCGGCGCGGACTGGCCGCGCTGGCGCGGGCCCGGGCCGGCGGGGTGGTCGGGCCCTACACGCTGCAGGCCGCCGTCGCGGCCTGCCACGCCACCGCCCCGACCGCCGCCGACACCGACTGGACCCGGATCGCCGGCCTCTACGACCTGCTGGTCACCGCCTGGCCGAACCCGGTCGTCGCGCTCAACCGGGCGATGGCCCACGGGCACGCGTTCGGCGGGGACGCCGGCCTGCGGCTCCTCGACGACCTCGACGACGCGGCCCTGCCGGACTACCCGCACCTGCCCGCCGTCCGCGGCGAACTGCTCGCGATGGCGGGACGGCACGCCGAGGCCGTGCCGGCCTTCGAGGCCGCCGCCGGGTTGACCGGCAACGAGCAGGAGCGGCTGCTGTTCACCGAGCGGGCCGAGCGGGCCCGCGCCCTCGGCTGACGCCCGGCGCCCGCGTCGAGCGCGGGCGGGCCCGGCCCGGTCCGGCGCTGCCGGGCGGAGCGCCGGGTCAGCCCCGCAGCCCGGCGAAGAACTGGCGGATGTCCCCGACCAGCAGCTCCGGCACCTCGTGCGCGGGGTAGTGCCCGCCGCGGTCGAACTCGGTCCACGACACGATGTTCGCGTGGTCGCGCTCGGCGAAGCGGCGGATGCCGGAGAAGTCGTGGGCGAACGAGGCCAGCCCGAGCGGCACGGTCGTCGACCCCTGCGGCCGGTCGGCCTCGGGGGTGTGCCGGTCCTCCCAGTAGAACCGCATCGACGACGCCGCGGTGCGGGTGAACCAGTAGATCGCCACGTTGGTCAGCACGAAGTCGGGATCGACCGCGTCGCCGAACAGCTGGTAGCTCCACGCCAGCTGGCCGGCCGGGGAGTCGGCGAGGGCGTGCGCGAGGTTCTGCGGCTGGGTGGACTGCAGCTCGTTGAAGCCGAACTTCTCGGCGGCGAAGCTCTGCAGCGTCGCCAGCTCCGCCAGCTCCGCCTCGGGCATCCCCTCGAACTCCGCCGGATCGCCGGACGGGAACGAGAAGATCTGGTCGACGTGCACCCCCACCACGTGCTCGGGGTCGACGCGCCCCAGCTCGGGGGAGACGAACGCGCCCGCGTCGTTGCCGTGCGCGCCGTAGCGCCGGTAGCCCAGCCCGGCCATCAGCTCCTTCCAGGCCCGGGCGGTGCGGTAGCGGTTCCAGCCGGGCTCGGTCGTGGGGCCGGAGAACGCGAAGCCGGGCAGCGAGGGGACGACCAGGTGGAACGCCTGCGCCGGGTCGCCGCCGTGCGAGCGCGGGTCGGTCAGCGGGCCGATCACGTCGAGGAACTCGACGAACGAGCCCGGCCAGCCGTGCGTGAGCACCAGCGGGAGGGCGTCCGGCTCGGGCGACCGGACGTGCAGGAAGTGGATGTTCTGCCCGTCGATGGTCGTGGTGAACTGCGGGATGTCGTTCATCCGCTTCTCGACGGCCCGCCAGTCGAACTCCGCGCGCCAGCGGCGCACCAGCTCGCGCACCGGATCCACCCGCACGCCGTAGTCACCACCGGAGGTGAGCTCCTCGGTGAACCGGGTCCGGGCGAGCCGGTCGGCGAGGTCGTCGAGGTCGGCCTGGGGGACGTCGATGCGGAAGGGCGTGATCTCCATGGACACCACGCTAGGACCCCATCAGGCACGTTCCGTTCCTGATTGTCCGGCAGACTCCACCCCGTGCTGGAGACCTCCGCGCGACTGCTGCGGCTGCTGTCGCTGCTGCAGTCCCGCCGCCGCTGGACCGGGCCCGAGCTGGCGCGGCGGCTGGAGGTCAGCGAGCGCACGGTCCGCAAGGACGTCGACCGGTTGCGCTCGCTCGGCTACCCCGTCGACGCCGACCGGGGCGCGGTCGGCGGCTACCGGCTCGGTGCCGGCGCGCAGCTCCCACCGCTGCTGCTCGACGACGACGAGGCCGTGGCGACGGTCGTCGGGCTGCGCGCCGCGACCGGGTTGACCGGGGTGGAGGAGGTCTCGCTGCGGGCGCTGGCCAAGCTGGAGCAGGTGCTGCCGCCGCGGCTGCGCCGACGGGTCGCCGCGCTGGCCGAGTTCGCGCTGCGCGTACCGGACGACACCCCCGGGCCGCAGGTCGACGCCGAGGTGCTCACCGCGCTCGCCGCGGCCTGCCGGGACACCGAGCGGCTGCGCTTCGACTACCGCTCGCACACCGGCGGCGCCTCCCGACGCGACGTCGAGCCGTACCGGCTGGTCGTCTGGGGCCGGCGCTGGTACCTGCTCGGGTGGGACGTCGAGCGCGGCGACTGGCGCACCTTCCGCGCCGACCGCATCACCCCGCGCGTCCCCAACGGCCCGCGGTTCCGGCCGCGCCCGCTGCCCACCGACGACGTCACCGCCTACCTGTCGGGGAAGGCCTCCGCCGCGGCGTGGCGGCACCACGCGCGCGTGGTGGTGCACGCACCCGCGGACGAGGTCGCGCCCCGCATCCCGGCCGCGGCCGGGCACGTCGAGGCGCGCGACGCGGCCACCTGCGTCCTGCACACCGGATCGGACACCCTGGACGGCCTCGCCGTCCACCTCGGACTGCTCGGGGTGGACTTCGAGGTCACCGGGCCACCGGAGCTGGTCGAGCGGATCGCCCTGCTCGCCGCGCGCTACGCCCGCGCGGTCGCGGACGAGGTGGACCGGGCGGGCCGGCGCGCCGGCCCCGAGCAGAGCTGACTGCCCGGCTCGGGATGTCCGTCAGCCCGGCTGCCCGTCCGGGACCGTCCGGACGCGGCGCAGCACGGATCCGCCCGCGTCGAGCGCGTAGTAGGACATCACGGTGAGCGGCGGGGAGTAGGCGTGCACGCTGACCGCGGGCAGCTCCGCCGGGTTGACCACGTCGTGCACGTGCGCGAGCCGGAAGCCCTGGCTGCGCCCGGCCCGCAGCCGCCGGGTCCGGATGCCGCCCCGGTGCGGCGCCCAGCGCCGCTCGGCGAGCACCCCCGACACCACCGTCATGGCGCCGAGCGAGCCGCCGTGGTCGTGCAGCTCGGTGGCCTGGCCGGTGGCCCACCCGATCAGCCAGACGTCCACCGCGTCCTCCACGGACAACCGCCGGTACCAGCGGCGGAGCGGATCGATGGGCACCTCGTGCAGGCCGGCCCGGACTTCGCCCGCCACCCGGCGGGTGAGCGAGGTCAGCTCGCCGAGGCCGATCGTGGTCGGACGTACCGAGGTTGCACCGATGCCGGACACGCTTGGCCGCCTTCGTCCCGTGGGTGAGCGCCGAGGCAGTGGGGTCCGGACGCTCCGGGCGCGGGTGAGGACCCCAGTGTGACACCGGGGAACCGGACCGGCCGACCGGGCCGGGCCCGTCAGCCCACCGGCACACCCGGTGCGGGCGGTCCGGTGGCGGCCGGGTGGAACAGCGGCCGGTAGAGGACCGTGGCGTAGACCGAGAGCGCGGCGGCCAGGGTGGTCGCCCCGATGGCCAGCCCGACCGACGCGTCCGGGTCACCCACCAGCAGCATCGTCACGGCCATCCCGACGACCGACCAGCCCAGCAGCAGGTAGCCGCCGATGATCGCGTACGCCGGGACGCGCGCCCACCGCCGGTGCCGCAGCAGCCCGACCCCGACGACCAGCGCCGCCGGCGCCACGATGCCCAGGTCGTAGAACTTCACCACCCAGAACGCGGTCGGCGCGTCGCGGTACGCCGCACCGGCCGGGGCCGTTCCCATCGCGTCGACCAGCGAGGGCAGGTGGATGCCGACCACCACGAACGCGGCGATCACCACCAGCAGCACGCCGCAGCCGACCTCCAGCCGGCGCGACCAGACCGGCGGTGCGGCGGCCCGCACCAGGCCCGCGCTGCGCACCGCGACCGCCGCGGCGACCAGGAACACCGCCAGCAGCAGCGGGAAGAACCGCTCCACGTTGCCGGGCACGTCCAGGTACTCGTTGCCCAGCACGAGCTGGGAGTAGGTGTACATCGCGAAGATCGCCGGGCCGAGCGCGAGCACCGGCGCGGCCGGGTGCCCGCGCCAGGCCAGCCCGCCGACGGCCGCGCAGACCGGGGCGACGATCACCAGCGCCGCGAGGTCACCGCCGCGGATCTGGGCGAGTCCGGACGGCGAGGTCCTGAAGTGGATCACGTCGAGCACCAGCGGACCGAGCACGGCGTACCCGACGACGAGCGTGCCCAGCGCGAACAACCCGGCGCCGAGGAGGTGGTGGGGCCTCATGGCTCCGGTCTACCCGGCCCGCGGCCGGACCGCCCAGAGTCGAACGGCCCCGGCCACCGGCCCACCCGGCACGACGACCGGCCGCGATCCGCGGCCGCCCTGTCGATGCTCACCGCGCGGCGCAACCGGCCGGTCGCAGTCCGGTCGCAGCGCCGCCGGGGCTCATCCACATCCGCACTGTCAGGGGCGCAGGGGGCGCCCGTCCCGGTCGATCGGGCGGCCGAGGAGCATCAGGATGCCGTCGATCCACGCCCACAGCACGCCGATGCCGAACGGGCTGAGCAGCAGCTGGGCGACGCCCGTCCCGGTGTGCCCGGTGTAGAACCGGCCGACGCCGAACGGCAGCACGAGTTGCAGCACCCCGGCGATGACCTTGTAGCGCTCGGAGTACGGCATGCCGGTCGACGGCTCGCGGCCGTAGGGCGCGTCGAGGTCGCGGGACGCGGAGGGGACCGGGTACGCCGCGGTCGGGTACGGGGGCGGCGCGTACGGGGGCGGTATCGCGACCGTGGCCTGCTCGCCGCCGACCGGGAGGTCCTTGAACAGCGGGACGAGGTCGTCGACGGTGCGCGCGGCGTACGCGGCGGAGGCGCGCTCCTCGTACTCGTGCGGTTCGAGCCGGCCCTCGGCGAAGTGCTCCCCCAGGGACCGCACGGCGGCCTCGCGCTCGCTGGTACCGATGCGGACGGGGTCCGGCGTGCTCACGACGTCCACGCTACCGGCGGAGTCACCGGCGGGTGGCCCGGCGCGCACG
>DASQMQ010000429.1:0-2921 GCA_035645455.1 Pseudonocardia sp. | reverse complement strand
ATCCGGTCCAGCTCCGCCTGATCGGGACCCTAGCGCGCGGCCGGCAACAACGCCTTGAGCAGCACGATCAGGTCCTCCACCCGGATGTCGACGCGGACCGCACGGCCCGCTGGGCACGCCGCAGCAACACGTCGAGCGCCGGTGCGGTCGGCGACCGCGAGCGCGACACCGGCGGCGCCGATCCCGGCGAAGGCGTCGGGGAGGTCGCGCTTGGTGATGGCCCGTCGCTCAACCGGGCCTGGAAGCCGTCGAACGCGGCGCCGGGGTCGGCCGCGTCGGCCAGCGCCTCGGCGGCCTCGACCAGCTCGCGCACCGGGCCGACGCCGCCATCCCCGCCCCTGACGTCAGGAAACCACTTCAGGACCGAATCGGTCCTGGAAGTGGCTTTCCTGCCATCCGGGTGTGGGGCGCTACATGTGGCGGATGGTGGGCCAGAGGTCCGACCAGGCGGCGGTGCGGCCCTCCAGCAGGAAGATCGGGGTGCCCTGGGCGAGGTTCGCGACGCGCTGGTCGTTGTCCAGCACGCCCACCTCGGTCACGGTGGTGAAGGCGGGCACCAGGGCGGTCGGGTCGCCGACGTGCAGGACCACGCCCGAGTCCTCCGGCGGCGTCCCGAACCAGGCCGCCCCGCGGTGCGCGCTGTAGGAGCGCAGCTGCGGCGCGTACTGCTGGATCGCCGAGAAGGTCCAGTAGTCCCCGGTCACCACGACCGCGTCGCGAGCGGCGGCCGGCGGGAGGGCGTCGTGCGCGGCGACCACGTCAGCGACCATCTCCGGCCAGCCGATCTCGTCGCGCTGGAAGTTGCCGATCTGCAGCGGCTGGTCGGCGTGCGCGGACACCGGGTAGACCGGCAGCACCCCGATCCCGACCACGAGCACCGCGCTGAGCAGGTAGACCGGCCAGGTCGGCACCCACCGCCACCAGATCGCCGGCCGGTCGCGCTCGATCCCCACCGCGGACGCCGCCCAGACCAGCGGGAACAGGCCGAGGACGTAGTAGGGGCGGCCACCGGTGGCCAGGAAGACCGCGGTCACGCCGAGGACGGTGATCCCGAGGAAGCGCAGCTGCGGGTCGCGCAGCAGCCTGATCGTGCCGTGCCCGGCCAGCACCGTGCCGATCAGCAGCCCGCCCAGCAGGGCCAGCGGCAGGAACCCGAGCGCTCCCCCGGCGTAGACGCTCTCCGACGCCACCACCCGGCCCATCTCCAGCTGCGGCCAGCCGTTGTTCGCCTGCCAGATCAGCGTGGGCACGCTCGCCAGCACGGCCACCGCGGCGCCGGCCCACAGCGCCGGGCGGCGCAGCACCTCCCGCGGCCCGACGACCAGCAGCGCAACGATCACGACCAGCCAGAACGCCACGATGAGGAACTTGGCCTGCAGCGCCACCGCGGTCACCAGCCCGGCGGCGAGCAGCAGTCGGTCCGCGCGGGTGCGCAGCCACCGGACCAGCAGCAGGATGACCGCGGTCCACAGCACCGGGTCGAAGGTCGAGGTGGCCAGCAGGTGGCCGCCGGCCAGGTAGATCGGCGCGACCGCGAGCGCGCCCGCGGTGAGCAGCTGGGCCCGCCAGCTCCCGCCCAGCTCGCGGGCCAGCAGCGCGGCCAGCACGATCCCGACCACCGTGACCAGCGTGGCCGGGATCCGCAGCACCGCGACCGACCCCGGCGCGATGCTGTCCATCAGCAGCGCGATCAGCGGGATCAGCGGCGGCTGGTCGGCGTAACCCCAGTCCAGGTGGTGCCCGGCGGCGACGAAGTACAGCTCGTCGCCGAAGTAGCCGTAGCGCCCGCTCACCGCGGTGAGCAGCACGCCGACGGCCGCCGCCAGGGCGAGCACCGGCCCGCGGGCGAACGCCGGCACCGCGTCGATCGTCGGCGGTCGGGCCGGTGAAGTGGTGGTCAGGTCCCCCGTCATCATGCGCTGGACGCTAGGGCGACGCGGGCACCCGCCGATTCGGCCGACCAGCGAGGACCCGATCCACTGATCGGTTGACCCACCCTCCACCCCGGAGTCGTGCCGGGAAACCAGCGCCCGAACACCGCTGTCCACTCACGAGTGGTCAGGCCTCGGCGCGCTCGGCGGCCTCCAGCCACTCCAGCTCGACGGTCTCCCGCTCGGCGACCACCGCCTTGAGCTCGCGGTCGAGGTCGAGGAGCCGTCCGGGGTCGGTGGCCGCCGCGGCCAGCTTCGCGTGCAGGTCGACCTCGCGCCGCGCCAGGGTCTCCATGCGGCGCTCCAGCCGGGAGGCCTCCTTGCGCGCGGACCGCTGCTCGGCGGCGCTGGACGTCGGCTTGGCCGCGGTCGGGCCCGACGGGACCGCGGTCAGCCCGTTGACCTGGGCGGAGGCGCCGCCGCGGCGCTGCAGGTACTCCTCGATGCCGCCGGGCAGGTGGGTGATCCTCCCGTCGCCCAGCAGCGCGACCACGGTGTCGCAGGCCCGCTCGACCAGGTAGCGGTCGTGGCTGACCACGATCAGCGTGCCGGCCCAGCCGTCGAGCAGGTCCTCCAGCCGGGACAGCGTGTCCACGTCCAGGTCGTTGGTCGGCTCGTCGAGCAGCAGCACGTTCGGCTCGGCCATCAGCAGCCGGGTGAGCTGCAGGCGGCGGCGCTCGCCGCCGGACAGGTCGCCGACCGGGGTCCACTGCCGGGCCGCCGGGAAGCCGAGGCGCTCCAGCACCGAGGAGGCGGTCAGCTCCAGCTTGCCCAGCCGCACGTACTTGGCGATCTGCTCGGTCGCCTCCAGCACCCGCAGGTCGGCGGGCAGGTCGACCAGCTCCTGGTTGAGCTCGGCCAGCTGCACGGTGCTGCCCCGGACCAGCCGGCCGCTGTCGGGCGGGCGCACGCCGGTGAGCGTGCGCAGCAGGGTGGTCTTGCCCGAGCCGTTGGCCCCGACGATCCCGATCCGGTCGCCCGGCCCGATCC
>DASQMQ010000428.1:0-12542 GCA_035645455.1 Pseudonocardia sp. | reverse complement strand
GTTCTCGGTGACCGGCTGGAAGGTCGGCTGGGTGCACGGGCCGGGCGAGCTGGTGGCGGCGGTGCTGGCGCTGTGCGAGCCCGGCGACGAGGTCGTCACGTTCCAGCCGTACTACGACTCCTACGCGGCGACGGTCGCACTGGCCGGTGCGGTGCTGCGGCCGGTGCCGCTGCGCCCGCCGACGTTCGGCTTCGACCCCGACGAGCTGCGCGCCGCCTTCTCGTCGCGCACCCGGGTGGTGCTGGTCAACACCCCGCACAACCCGACGGGCACGGTGCTCGACCGCGAGCAGCTCACGCTGATCGGCGAGCTGGCCGCCGAGCACGGTGCGGTGGTGGTCACCGACGAGGTCTACGAGCACATGGTCTTCGACGGCCGCGAGCACGTGCCGATGGCGATGCTGCCCGGGATGGCCGAGCGCACGCTGACCATCTCCTCGGCCGGCAAGACGTTCTCGGTGACCGGCTGGAAGGTCGGCTGGGTGCACGGGCCGGCCGAGCTGGTGGCCGCGGTGCGGGCGGCCAAGCAGTTCCTCACCTACGTCAGCGGTGCGCCGTTCCAGCCGGCCATCGCCACCGCGCTGGCCCTGCCCGACGAGTTCTACACCGGTCTGGCGGCGGACCTGCAGCGCAAGCGCGACCTGCTGTGCACCGGGCTGGCGGCGGCCGGGCTGACGGTGTTCCGCCCGGCCGGGACCTACTTCGTGATCACCGACGTGACCCCGCTGGGCTTCGCCGACGGCACCGAACTGGCCTGGAGCCTGCCGGAACGGATCGGCGTCGCCGGGGTGCCGGTGTCGGTGTTCTGCGCCGATCCCGAGCTGGGCCGGATGCTGGTCCGGTTCGCGTTCTGCAAGCGCGACGAGGTGCTCGCCGAGGCCGTCGACCGGCTGGCCGGGTTGGGCGCGGACGTCCGGTCGTGACGCGGGTGCGGGGGCTACGGCAGCTCCGGGCGGCCCACCGCGAGGTGGTCCCGGTCGTGCCCGGCCGCCGTGGCGATGCTGTCCAGGGACAGGTCCAGGGCAGCGGCCAGCGCGGACACCGTGAAGAACGTGGGGGTGGGGATCCGCCCGGACTCGATCTTCCGCAGGGTCTCGGCGGAGATCCCGGCCGCGCCCGCGACGTCGCCCAGGCTGCGCTGCGCGCGGGCCGCGCGGAGCAGCCGGCCCAGCCGCCGGCCCCGCTCGCGGTCGGCCGGGGTCAGCGGGATGCGCACCATGGTGCCGATAGTAATACCGGTATAGTTATACCCATGATCGAGTTGAAGACCCCCGGCGAGATCGACGCCATCGCCGCCGCGGGAGCCGTCGTCGGGTCGGTGCTCACCGCGGTCGCGCGGCACGCGGCGCCCGGCGTCACGCCGCGCGAGCTGGACGCCGTGGCCGCCGACCTGATCGACGAGGCCGGCGCGACGTCCAGCTTCCTCGGCTACCACCCCAGCTGGGCGCCGGGCCCGTACCCGGCCGTGCTGATCGTGAGCATCAACGACGCGGTCGTGCACGGGGTCCCGGACGACCGCCCGCTGCGCGACGGCGACCTGTTCAGCGTGGACTTCGCGGTGCACCTGGACGGCTGGTGCGCCGACGCCGCGTTCAGCGCGGTCGTCGGGCGGGCCGACCCGGCCGACACCGCGCTGGTCGAGACCGCCGAGCGGGCGCTCTCGGCCGGGGTCGCCGCGGCGGTGCCCGGGGCCCGGCTGGGCGACGTCGCGAACGCCATCGGCACCGTCGGCCGGGCCGGTGGCTACGGCCTGCTCGCCGACCACGGCGGCCACGGGCTCGGCCGGTCCATGCACGAGGACCCGCACGTGCCCAACGAGGGCCGGGCCGGGCGCGGGCTGGTCCTGCGGCCCGGACTGGTGCTGGCCCTGGAGCCGATGCTGATCGCCGGGGGTCGGGACCGCTACGCCTACGACGCCGACGGCTGGACCATCCGCACCGCCGACGGCAGCCGCGCCGCGCACGTCGAGCACACCATCGCGATCACCGAGGACGGCCCGCGCGTCCTCACCGCCGGGCGTCCCTCCGGCGCCCTCGCCGTCGCGGCCGCCGCCACCCGCTGACCGTCGCGGCGACGTGGCGGCGACGTGCGGTGGAGTGGACGTCCCCCATCGCCGCAAACGTCGCTCCCGAGGGAGGGGTCAGGCCGTGGCCGGCGCGGACAGCTCGGACGGGTAGTCGCGCGGGGTGAAATCGCCCTCGGTGAACAGCGCCCGGGCCGCCAGCGGCTCGACGAACCGGCTGCCCATCGCCCTGGTGAGCAGGTGGCCCAGCCGGATCGCCCACCGCGAGCCGGGCAGCATCGCGTTCACCCCCCCGGGCGGCAGCTTCTGGTTGCGCTGCACGTAGCCGCGCAGCGCGCGCTCGTAGTTCGCCGCCCCGGCCAGCGGGTCGTCCCCGGCCAGTGCCAGCTCCCCGGCCAGCACGTACGCCCCGACCAGGGCCAGGTTGGTGCCCTGCCCGGTGATCGGGGACGGGCTGAAGGCCGCGTCGCCGAGCAGCACCGCCCGCCCGCTCGCCCAGCCGGGCATCCGCACCTGCGCGTACGCGTCGAAGTAGAAGTCCTCGGCGGAGTCCATCGCCGCCAGCATCCTCGGGGCCTGCCAGCCGACGTCGGCGAACCGCTCGTGCAGCAGCGCCCGCTGGGCGGCGGGGTCGCGGAGCGCATCGCCCAGCGGCGGCGAGCCGAACAGGAACATGGCCTTCACCCCGCCGTCGCGGTCCGGGCGGGTGGCCACCATCCGCCGGCCGACCGCGCTGTGCACGGTGAACCAGTCACGCAGGTCCAGACCGTCGTCCGCGGCGCGCTCGGCGGAGATGCTGTAATGCGCGGTGTAGGCGCCCAGCGGGTGGACGTAGCGCTCCTCGGGTCCGAAGGCCAGCGAGCGGACCCGCGAGTGCGCCCCGTCCGCCCCGATGACGAGGTCGAAGCGCTGCTCGGTCCCGCTCGCGAACCGCACCCGCACGCCGTCGGCGTCCTGGTGCAGGGCGGTGATCTGTTCGCCGTAGCGGTACTCGACCCGGTCCCGGGTGGCGCCGGTGAGGATCTCGGCCAGGTCGCCGCGCAGGATCTCGATGTCGGCCACCCCGCCCCGGCCGCCGAACGCCTCGGCGGCCATGGTCGCCCGCGTGCGACCCAGCGCGTCGACGTGCGCCATGCCGCGCTCGTGCAGCGACCGCCGGCGCACCTCGTCCAGCAGCCCCATCCGCTCGACCACGCCGGGGGAGGCCCCGCGCAGGTCGACCGCGTGCCCGCCGGGCCGCGGCGCCGCCGCCCGCTCCACCACGGTCGGCGCGAACCCGAACCGGTGCAGCCAGTAGGCCACCGCCGATCCGCCGATGCCCGCGCCGCTGATCAGAACCTTCGTGCCGTCCATCAGGACCCCCGTGTCGTGTTGTACAGCGTCCGGCTGGGTGCCGTACACCGTATGCTTACCTAGAACGCACACATATCACCAGGGAGAAGGCCCGGACCGCTTCGCTGTGTACTAGTACGGCGCAGTGTCCTGCGGTACCCGGTCCGAGGTGTACTAGTACGGAGGCCCGGCATGCCCGACGTCCCGATCTACCGCCGGATCGCCGACTCGCTGCGGGCCCGGATCGCCAGCGGCGAACTGGCCGCCGGAGAACCGGTGCCCTCGGCCCGGCGGATCGTCCGCGAGCACGGGGTCGCGCTGGCCACCGCCACCAGGGTGCTGGCCGCCCTGCGCGACGACGGCCTGGTGCGAGCGGTACCCGGGGTCGGGACCGTGGTGGTCGACCGGCCCGACCGGGCGCCGCGGCCGGCCCCGCCCCCGTCCGGGCCCGTCCGGCGGCCGCCGGAGCTGCGCACCGAGCAGGTGGTGGCGGCCGGTGTGCGGCTGGCCGACGCGGACGGGCTGGCCGCGCTGTCGATGCGCCGGATCGCCGCCGAGCTGGGCGTGGCCACGATGTCGCTGTACCCCAGGGTGCGCGGCAAGGACGAGCTGCTGGTGCTGATGCTCGACGCGGTGTTCGCCGAGTTCCCACCGCCCGTCCCGCGGCGGGGAGCGGGCTGGCGGCACCGCGTGGAGCTGATCGCCCGCACCCAGTGGCGCGCCTACCGTCGGCACCCGTGGGCGCCCGCCCTGCTGTCGATGAGCCGCCCGCAGAAGACCCCGCACGGCATGCTGCACACCGAGGCCCTGCTGCGGGCGTTCGACGGGTTCGGGCTGAGCCAGACGGTCATGGTGCACGCCGTGATCACCGTGGCCGGCTACGTCCGGGGGTGCGCGATCAGCCTGGAGGCCGAGGCCCGCGCCGAGCAGGACACCGGGCTCACCGCCGACCAGTGGATGCGCGCCACCCAGCCCGCCTTCGACGCGGTGCTCGCCGCCGGGAGCTTCCCGATGCTGGCCGCGGTCGGCGACGAGCCGGAGATCGTGATGGACCTCGACTCGCTGTTCGAGTTCGGGCTGGCCCGCCTGCTCGACGGCTATGCCGCCTGGCTGGCGTCCCGCTGAACCCCGTCGAGAACGGCGCATCGATCGCGACCCGGCCGGCCGGCCCGCCGACGGGGGCGCCTGGAGCACCGCAGGATCGGCGGAAAATCGTGGCAACTGCCGTGGAAATCGGGGCGACGAAGCCGGAGTGCCGGAACTAGCGTGGCGCTCGTGAGTCAGCCCCCTGCCTGTGACGCCCCGGACGAGCCGGGCGTCCTGTCCACCACCGCGGCGGAGCCGGTCGCCCCGACGCCCCGGTCCTCGGCGCCGGCCGCCGGGCCGCGGTGGGCCGCGCTGGCCGCCGTCGCGGTCACCGTGCTGTCCTGGGCGTCGGCGTTCGTGGTGATCCGCGCGGTGGCGGTCTCCTACGCCCCCGGCTCGCTCGCCCTGGGCCGGCTGCTGGTCGGCAGCCTGGCGCTGGGCGCGGGATTGCTGGTCAGCCGCCGCTGGGTGACGCCGACCCGGCGGGAGTGGGCGCTGATCACGCTCTGCGGGGTGGCCTGGTTCGGGATCTACAACCTCGCGCTGAACGCCGCCGAGCAGAGCGTCGACGCCGGCACCACCGCGATGCTGATCAACATCGGGCCGATCCTGATCGCCCTGTTCGCCGGGCTGCTGCTCGGTGAGGGCTTCCCGCGCTGGCTGGTGATCGGCGCGCTGATCGCGTTCAGCGGGGCCGTGCTGGTCGGCGCGGCCACCGCGAACACCGCGGGCGCCGACCCGGTCGGCGTGCTGCTGTGCCTGGTCGCCGCGGTCACCTACGCGATCGGCGTGCTGGCCCAGAAGCCGCTGCTGCGCCGCCTGCCCGGGTTCCAGGTCACCTGGCTGGCCTGCACGATCGGCCTGGTCTGCACCCTGCCGTTCGCCCCCGGCCTGCTCACCGACCTGGCCGCCGCACCGGTGCCGGCGACCCTGGGCATGGTCTTCCTCGGCGCCGTGCCCACCGCGCTGGCCTTCAGCACCTGGGCCTACGCGCTGGCCCGGATGGACGCCGGGCGCCTCGGCGTCACCACCTACCTGGTCCCGCCGATCACCATCGGGATGTCCGCCCTGCTGCTCGGCGAGCTCCCGCCCGCCCTCGCCCTGGTCGGCGGCGCGATCTGCCTGCTCGGCGTCGGCCTGTCCCGCCGCCGGTGAGGGGGTCGTGCGTGGGAAACACCGCTCGGACGGTGTTTCTCACGCACGACGGTAGGTCTCGTCGCGGGCGTCGGTGACGAGCATGTGGCCGGGGGCGTGCGCGATGGCCAGTGCCGGGCGCGACTCCGCCACCGCGGCCTGCGGGGTCACCCCGCAGGCCCAGAACACCGGCACGTCGCCGGGCTCGCCGCGCACCGGATCGCCGTAGTCGGGGTCGTCCAGGTCGGTGATGCCCAACTCGGCCGGGTCACCGATGTGCACGGGCGCGCCGTGCACCTGCGGGTAGGCGGCGGTCACCCGGACCGCGGTCTCGACCAGCGCGGCCGGCACCGGACGCATCGACACCACCAGCGGACCGCCGATCGCCCCGGCCGGCCGGCAGCGCCGCGACGTGCGGTACATCGGCACGTTCACCCCCTGCTCGACGTGCCGCACCGGCACCCCGGCCTCGCCCAGCGCGCGCTCGAAGGTGAAGCTGCAGCCGATCAGGAACCCGACGACGTCGTCGCTCCACCAGCCGACGACGTCGGTGGTCTCCTCGACCAGCTCGCCGTCGACGTACACCCGGTACAGCGGGATGTCGGTGCGGATGTCGCCGCCGTCCAGCAGCGGACCGGACACGTGGTCGGCCTCCAGCACGTCCAGCACCGGGCAGGGCTGCGGGTTGCGCTGGGCGAACAGCAGGAAGTCCCAGGCCAGCGCCCGCGGCACGGCGATCAGGTTGGCCTGGGTGTATCCCGGGCACCAGCCCGCGGTCGGGGTCACCAGGCCCGCCCGGAACCGGGAGCGGGCCTGGGCGGGGCTCAGGTCGACCAGTGTCATCGGGTGTCCCTCCGTGCGGTGAGTGCCAGAGCGGTCAGGTCCAGGGCGGGGCGACCAGCCGGAACCGGACGCCCTGGCCCGGCCGGACCTGCGCGGCCCGGTCGGTGTCGGCGTCCAGCACGACGGCGGCCACCGGGTAGCCGCCGGTGATCGGGTGGTCGGCGAGGAACACCACCGGTTCCCCGCCGGAGGGCACCTGGACCGCGCCGCGGACCATGCCCTCGCTGGGCAGTTCGGCCTCGCCGGACCAGTCCAGCCGGCCGCCCTCCAGCCGCATCCCGACCCGGTCGCTGCGGCTGGACGCGGTCCAGCGGGTCGTGGCGAGCACCGCCAGGTCGGCGATCCGATCGGCGCGCGGGCCGGGCACCGCACGCAGGACGACCGTTCCGCCCGGCGGCTCGGCCACCGGGGCCACGTCCACCAGCGGCAGCCCCGCCGGCTCCGGACCGACCGGGAGCACCTGCCCCACCCCGAGCCGCGGCGGTCCCAGCTCGGCGAGCACGTCGGTGCTGCGCGAGCCGAGCACCTCGTCGACCGCGACGCCGCCGCGCACCGCGAGGTAGGTGCGCAGGCCGGTGCGCGGCACCCCGAGCCGCAGCACCTGACCGGGCCGCAGGGTGATCAGCGCGTGGTGCCCGACCGGGGTGCCGTCGACCTCCGCCGGGGCGCCCGCGCCGGTGAGGGCGACGGTGAGCAGGGCGCCGGCCCGCACCGCCAGTCCGCCGAAGGTCACCTCGACCGCGGCGGCGTCCTCCGGGTTGGCCACCAGCCGGTTCGCCAGCCGCAGCGCCGCCCGGTCGGCGGCCCCGGAGCGTCCGACGCCGGTGGCTGCCAGCCCGGGCCGGCCCAGGTCCTCGACCAGGGCGAGCGGGCCGACGGCGAGCACCTCGAACGACCGGCCGCGCTGTGCTGGTGATCCGCTCGCACGGCCGCGCTGTACTGATGATTCGCTCGCACGCTCGCGCTGTACTGATGATTCGCTCGCACGCTCGCTCATGGCGCCACCACGAACCGGACCCGGCCCCCGGGCTGCAGCAGCGCCCCGGACTCCACGTCCCACAGGGTCGTGTCGGTGCGCCCGATCAGTTGCCAGCCACCCGGGGACGGCCGCGGGTACACCCCGCTGAACTCCCCGGCCAGCCCGACCGACCCGGCCGGGACGGTGGTGCGCGGCTCGGTCCGGCGGGCCACCTCCAGTCGCGGGTCGCCGTCGACCAGGTAGGCGAAGCCGGGGGCGAACCCGCCGAAGGCGATCCGCCACGGCGTCCCGGTGTGCGCCTCGACGACGCCGTCCGGGCCGAGCCCGGTCAGCTCGCCGACCTCGGCCAGGTCCGGGCCGTCGTAGACGACCGGGATCTCGACGGTCTCGCCGTCCGGCGCCGCCGCGCCCGGCTCCACCCGCAGGTCCAGCACCGCGCGCCGCACCGCGGCCAGGTCGGTGCCGGCCGCCGCGGTGAGCAGGACGGTCCGGGCCGCCGGCACGACGTCCAGCACGCCGGGCGGGGTGTCCGCGCGCAGCGCGTCGGCCAGCGCGAGCACCTCGTCCAGGTCGTCGACCTCGACGAGCAGTCCGGTGTCGCCGCACGGCAGCACGTTCACGAGGCCTCCCCGACGAACGGCCGCAGCCGGATCCCGGCGGCCTCCAGCCGGTGCCGGACCGTGCGGGCCATGGCGACCGCGCCCGGCGAGTCACCGTGCACGCACACCGACTCCGCCCGGACCGGCACGACCGTGCCGTCCACCGCGGCCACGGTGCCGGCGGTGATCATCCGGAGCACCCGATCGGCCACCTGCTCGGGGTCGTCGAGGAGCGCGCCGGGCTCGCGGCGCGGCACCAGGGTGCCGTCGGGGGTGTAGCCGCGGTCGACGAAGAACTCGGTCACGGTGGGCAGCCCGGCCCGCTCGGCCGCGCGCAGCAGCGCGGAGCCGGGCAGCCCGAGCACCGGCAGCGAGGCGTCGTAGTCGCGGACCGCGGCGACCACTGCGCCGGCCTGCTCCTCGTGGTGCACCGCGGTGTTGTAGAGCGCGCCGTGCGGCTTGACGTAGCGCACCCGGGTCCCGGCCACCCGGCACATCCCGTCCAGCGCCCCGATCTGGTAGACGACGTCGTCGGCCAGCTCGGCCGGGGGCACGTCGATGAACCGGCGGCCGAACCCGGCCAGGTCCCGGTACCCGACCTGCGCCCCGACCGCCACCCCCCGGAGGGCGGCCGAGGCGCAGGTCCGTCGCAACGTCGTGGGGTCCCCGGCGTGGAAGCCGCAGGCCACGTTGGCCGACGTCACGAGTTCGAGCATCGACTCGTCGTCGCCCAGCACCCACCGGCCGAACGACTCGCCGAGATCGGAGTTGAGGTCCATCCGCCCAGCCTGGTCAGAGGTTGGCCAGCCCGCTGAGCGAGGACCAGCCGAGGTACAGGGTCAGCAGCCAGGCCAGCACACCGATGATCAGCAGCCAGGCCGGGTACTTGTAGCCGCCCAGCAGGTCGCGCCGCCGCCAGGCCACCCACAGCACGACGGTGAACCCGATCGGCAGGATCAGCCCGTTGAACGCGCCGGCGAAGATCAGCAGGGTCACCGGGGTGGTGCCGACCAGCAGGTAGATCACCGTCGACACGGCGATGAAGGCCACCGTGACCAGGTTGCGGGTGCGCTCGGAGGTGCTGGAGCGGGTCATGAACGACACCGAGGTGTACGCGGCCCCGATCACCGAGGTGATCGCGGCGGCCCACAGGATGACCCCGAACAGCCGCAGCCCGACCTGGCCGGCCGCGGCCTCGAACGCGCTGGCCGCCGGGTTGTCCTCGGCCAGCGCGACGCCGCCGGCGACCACCCCGAGCACCGCCAGGAACAGCAGCACCCGCATCACGCCGGTGACCAGGATGCCGACCACCGAGCTGCGCGAGATCGACCGGACGTGCTCGGGCCCGGTCATCCCGGAGTCCAGCAGCCGGTGCGCGCCGGCGTAGGTGATGTAGCCGCCGACGGTGCCGCCGATCAGCGTGGTGATGGCCAGGAAGTCGACCTGCTCGGGCAGCACGGTGTTGCGCAGCGCGTCGCCGACCGGGGGCCCGGACACGATCGCCACGTAGGCGGTCAGCCCGATCATCAGCAGCCCGAGCACCACCACGATCCGGTCCAGCGCCGCCCCGGCCCGCTTGATCAGGAAGATGCCGATCGCGATCAGCGCCGAGATCGCCCCGCCGATCTTGGCGTCCAGCCCGAGCATCGCGTTCAGCCCGAGCCCGGTGCCCGCCACGTTGCCGATGTTGAACACCAGCCCGCCCAGCACCACCAGCCCGGCCAGCGCCCACCCGACCCCGGGCAGCACCTTGTTGCCCAGCTCGTGGGCCCGCTGCCCGGCCACCCCGATCACCCGCCAGACGTTCAGCTGGACGGCGATGTCGACCAGGATCGAGACCAGGATCGCGAACGCGAACGCGGCGCCGAGCCGGGCGGTGAACGTCGTGGTCTGGGTGATGAAGCCGGGCCCGATGGCGCTGGTGGCCATCAGGAACATGGCGCCGAGCACGGCGCTGCGGGTCGAGGCGGAGCCGACCGCGGCGGTCACCTTGGGCTCGCTCATCGCTTGCTCCTCATGGCGCTGTCCTCCTGACGTGGAGCTGACACTGTGTGACGTGTGGCACTGTAGCGACAAGGGGATGGGTGAGGAAGGGTTTTGTTGAACAATTGAAGGTGGCAACGTGTTACGGAGGCGCCCAACCGCGCCGCCGCCGCCGCCCAGGATCCCGCGGCGCTGCCGTTCGTGCAGGTCGGAGCGTTGATCGGGTTGCGCGCTCCGGCCGCGGCGCACACCCGGTGGGCCCTGTCCTGGCGTGGGCGCGGTGGCCGCGGAGGTGGCGCGGTGGTCAGGGCTGGGTGGGGACCGGCAGGTTCGTCAGGGCGGTGAGGGCCATGCTGCCGAGCAGCGCGGCGACCTCCGGCTCGCGGGAGCGCCGGTGCGGGGTCGAGTTGAGCAGGCCGAACGCGCCGTGCGCCGCGGTGCGCGCGGCGTCGGCGGTCAGCGCGGGGTGCAGCCGGCGCAGGGTGTCCACCCAGATCTCGACGTAGGTCCGCTGCAGCCGGCGCACCCGGCGGCGCTCGTCGGTCGGCAGGTTGGCCAGGTCGCGGTCCTGCACGACGATCAGCTCCGGCTCGCGCAGCGCGAACTCGGCCTGGAACCGGACCAGCTCGGCCAGCGCGTCGCGCGGGTCGTCGTGCGCCGCGGCGATCGCCCGCCCGCGGGTCAGCAGGTGCTCGCTTATCCCCACCAGCAGCTCGGTGAGCAGTGCCTCCTTGCCCGGGAAGTGCCGGTAGAGGGCCGGGCCGCTGATCCCCACCGCGGCCCCGAGGTCGGCGATGCTCACCCCGTGGAAGCCCCGCCGGGCGAACAGCTGGGCGGCGACGGTGAGGATCTGCTCGCGCCGGCTCGGGCCGGCGCCGCCGGCGGCCGCCACCGGCGCAGCGTAGCGCGGGGACGACCGGACTCCGCCGGACGAGGATCGCGGTCGCCGGGCCGGCACCGGGTGTCGTTACGCTGCCGCCATGGTGGGGGCACCCCGGGGGCTCGGGGCACGGATCGGGGTGCGGGTCGCCGTGGCGCTGCTGGTGGCGCTGGTCGTGACGGTGGCGCTGGTCGCAGCGGGGGTGGTGCTGGTCCAACTGGTCGACAGCGCGCTACGGGGAGCGGAGCAGGCGGAGGCCGCCCGGGTGGCCGCGGACGCTCTGTCCTTCGCCCTGCTGGTGATGGTTCCGACGCTGATCGTGGTGGTCGGGGCGACGACCTTCCTGGTCGTCGGACGGTCGGTGCGGCCGATCGAGACCCTCCGGACGCGGGTCGCCGCGGCCGTGCAGGACCCGGCCCGGCCCCTGCCCGAGCCGGTCTCCCACGACGAGGTGGCCCGGCTGGCCGAGACGATGGACGCGGTGCTGGAGCGGTTGGACGAGTCCCGGGCTGCCCAGCGCCGGCTGGCCGACCTCGGGCACGAGCTGCGCGGGCCGCTGGCCGCCCTCACCAACGGGCTGGACCTCGTCCAGCGCGGGCCGGTCGACCGGTCCACGGTGGCCGCGCTGCGCGGCGAGGCCGAGCGGCTCGCCCGGCTGGTCGACGGCCTGCAGCAGCCCCGTCCCGACGAGCCACCCCCCGTCGCGCGCCGCCCGGAGCCGGCCGAGCCGGAGGGCGACCAGGTCACCGTCGAGGTGCCGTCGTCGGGGCGGTTGCCGGTGGTGGGCGCGAGTCGCGGCACCTCCGTCGCGCCGGACAGCGCCGACGCCACCACGGTCATCTCCGCGGTGCCCCGCAACGCGCAGGCCCCCCGGCCGATGCGCGACCAGGACGCCCGCGAGGACCCGATCACCGCGCCCCGCGGCATCCCCGCGGTGCGCGCCGGCGACACCGGCTCGCGCCACTACCCCCCGACCACCCCCACCCCGCTCCCGCCCGGGGAGCAGCACGGCCCGCCGCCCGCCGCCCGGGCCCAGCCGGCCGATCCACGCGCCCAGTCCACGGAGAGCCGCGGCGCCGACACCGACCCCCACGGCACCCAGCCCCGGGGCTCCACCCGCTGACGTCGCCGGTCACCCGGCCTCCAGCACGCCCTGCTGAGCGAACGGCGCTCCCGCCCAACCCGGCTGGCCGAGTGGCGCGTTCGTCCGGCCGTGCCGCGCCCTGGTCGAGCGAGGTGCGCTGTCGCCGATCTCGGCGAGCGAGCGGCGCTGTCGTCCAGCGGTGTGGGGCGAGCGGGGCTCTCGCTCAGCACCTCGGCCGGTGCGGCTCCCACCGGGCGGGGGATGCGCCGGCCGGGGAGGATCGGTGCACGGCAGGCGCCCGCGCCACCGCCACCGCCCGCCGACGGGCGGTGGTGCCCGCGGTTAATGCCCGCTAACCTGGTTAACAGTCGCTAACCGAGGGGAGTTCGGGCCGTGTCCACCACCACTGCCGCCCCCGCCGCCGGTTCCGCCGCCGCCCACCGGGAACTGGTCGCGGACCTGCGCGAGAAGCTCGCCGCGGCCCGGCTGGGCGGCCCGGAGCGGGCCCGGGCCCGGCACGTCGAGCGGGGCAAGCTGTTGCCGCGTGCGCGGGTGGACCAGCTGGTCGACCCGTCGTCGCCGTTCCTGGAGCTGTCCCCG
>DASQMQ010000427.1:0-17824 GCA_035645455.1 Pseudonocardia sp. | reverse complement strand
CTAGGATCGGCAGGTGGCGGTCACCGACGAGGCGATCCTGAAGATCAAGGCGATGATCCTGTCCGGGGAGCTGAAGCCGGGCGACCGGCTGCCGCCGGAGAAGGAGCTCGGCGAGGCGCTGGGGCTGTCGCGCAGCTCGCTGCGCGAGGCGGTCAAGGCGCTGGAGATCATCCGCGTGCTCGACGTGCGCCGCGGCGACGGCACCTACGTCACCAGCCTGACGCCCAGCCTGCTGCTGGACGCGATGTCGTTCGTGGTGGACATCCACCAGGACGACTCGGTGCTGGAGCTGTTCGAGGTCCGGCGGATCCTGGAGCCGGCCGCCGGCGCGCTGGCCACCCCGCGGATGACCCCCGCCGACATCGCCCACCTGCGCGGCCTGCTCGCCGAGGTGCACGAGACCACCTCGGCCGACGACCTGGTGGCCAACGACATGGTCTTCCACCGCGGCATCACCGAGCGGTCCGGCAACGCCTACCTGACCAGCCTGCTCGACACGCTGTCCAGCCGGACCCTGCGGGCGCGGGTGTGGCGGGGCCTGACCGAGGAGAACGCCGTGGCGCGCACCCTCACCGAGCACCGCGCCATCGTCGACGCCCTGGAGTCCGGTGACGCCGCCCTGGTCTCGGCCCGGCTCACCGTGCACGTCAGCGGCGTCACCGACTGGCTCCGCCGCGCCCTGGCCTGAACCGTCGGGGACGGAGCCGGCGTGATCGACGCGCCCTGTCGATCACGACGACTCCGTCCCCGACCGGCCGGGGGTCACTCGTAGAGGACGGCCTGGATCTCCGGGCTGTCGATGTTGGACTGGTCGTACCAGTAGAAGCCGGTGTCGATGACCTTGGGCAGGCTCTCGCCGCGGGTCGCCTTCACCGCCGCCGCGACCAGCTGCTCACCCATGCCGACCGGGTTCTGGGTGATCGCGCCGAGCATCGTGCCGCTGCGGATCGCGTCGACCTGGGCCTTGCCCGAGTCGAAGCCGATGATGGTCAGTCCGGTCGCGCCGCTCTCCTGCACGCCCTTGACCACGCCGATCGCCGAGCCCTCGTTGGAGCCGTAGATCCCCTTCAGGTCCGGGTTCGCGGAGATGATCGACTTGGTGATGTCGGCGGACTTGGCCTGGTCCCCGCCGCCGTACTGGGGTTCGAGCAGCTCGATGCCGGGGGCGTTGGCCTGCATCCACTCCACGAACCCGTCGCGGCGGTCGGTGCCGGACCTGCTGGTCTGGTCGTGCACGACCAGCGCTACCTTGCCCGTCCCGCCCAGCGCCTCGGTCATCTGCTTGGCCGCCTCGGCCGCCGCGGCCTTGTTGTCGGTGGCCGCGGTGGTGAGCGGGATGTCGCTGTCCACGCCGGAGTCGAAGGCGACCACGGGGATGTTCAGCGAGTCGGCCTGCTGCAGCAGCGGGGCGGCGGCGCGGGAGTCCAGCGCGGCGAAGCCGATCGCCGAGGGCTGCTTGGCCAGGGCGTTGGTCAGCATGGTGACCTGGGCCTCGATGTCGGCCTCGGTGGCCGGGCCCTCGAAGGTGATGGTCACCCCCTGCTTCTCGGCCTCCTGCTCGGCGCCCTGCTTCACCGCCTGCCAGAACTGGTGCTGGAAGCCCTTGGAGATGATGGCGATGTAGGGCTGGCCGCCGCCCTCGCCGCCACCCCCGCCGCCGCCGGCTTCGGTGGCGGGCGAGCCGCAGGCGGTCAGGACGAGGGCCGCGGCGGCCGCCGCCGCGGCCGCGAGCCGGTGTACGCGCATGGTCGAACTCCTTCGGTCGAACACAGGGGGGGTGGGGGCGGGGCCGGACATCACCGGGACCGCCGCTTGCGGGCCTGGTCGGCGTAGACGGCGAGGAGGATCACGCAGCCGAGGATCACGTTCTGCCACTCCTGGGGGATGGACATGATCTGCAGGCCGTTGTTGAGCACCGAGATGATCAGCGCGCCGATCACGGTGCCGACGATCGAGCCCTTGCCGCCCGACAGCGAGGTGCCGCCGATCACCACCGCGGCGATGGCCTGCAGCTCGTAGCCCATGCCGGTGGCCGGCTGCGCCGAGCCCAGCCGCGCCGAGATCATGATCCCGGCCAGCCCGGTGAACAGCCCGGCCAGCGTGTAGATGAGGATCTTCCAGCGCCGGACGTCGATCCCGGACAGCGCCGTGGCCTCCTCGTTGCTGCCGATGGAGTAGGTGTAGCGGCCGAGCACGGTCTTGTTCAGCAGCAGCCCGGCCAGCACCGCGGCCAGGGCCAGGATCAGCACCGCGTTGGGGAAGCCCGAGCCCGGGACCAGGGTGCCGATCGAGATGTCGGTGTAGCCGGGGGCGTCGGTGAAGTAGATCGGTGCGCTGCCCGACACCACCAGCGCCAGCCCCTGCGCGACCAGCATCATGGCCAGCGTCGCGATGAACGGCGGCAGCCCCAGCACGGCCACGTTGAACCCGTTGACCAGCCCGATCAGCCCGCCGAACAGGATCGTCAGCAGCACCCCGAGCGGCACCGGCAGCCCGGAGCCGACGATCAGCACGCCGGACATGACCGCGCACAGCGCCATGCCGGTGCCGATCGAGAGGTCGATGCCGCCGCTGATGATGACGAACGTGGTGCCCAGCGCCAGGGTCCCGATCACCACCGTGGAGAACAGGATGTTGGTGACGTTGCCGTAGTTCAGGAACACCGGGCTGACCACGGCGAAGAACCCGAAGATGACGATCAGGCCGGCGAAGGCGAGCAACTGCTGGAGCCGGTCGCGCAGGGTGCGGGCGGCGGCGGCCTCGGGCTTGGCGCGGTCGTGCTCGGGCGGGGTCACGGTCGGGGATGTCATCGCTCTCCTGCCTCGGTGGTACGCGGTCCCGCCCCGGTGCGTGGCGCGGTTTCGTCCGGGGTGTCGGTGCGGTCGGCGTACCGGTGGTCGGCGTCCCGGTGGTCGGCGCCGCTGCCCCGGGGGTCGGGTTCGCTGCCGGGCCGCAGCGTCGCGTAGTGCATGACCCGTTCCTGGGTGGCCTCCTCGGCGGACAGCTCGCCGGTGATCCGGCCCTCGCTCATCACCACCACCCGGTGGGACATGCGCAGGATCTCCGGCAGCTCCGAGGAGATCATGATGATCGATTTGCCGGCCGCGGCCAGCTCGTTGAGCAGGGTGTAGATCTCCTCCTTGGCGCCGACGTCGATGCCGCGGGTCGGCTCGTCGAAGATCAGCACGTCGCAGTCCTTGGCCAGCCACTTGGCGATGACGACCTTCTGCTGGTTGCCGCCGGAGAGGTTCTTGACCGTCTGCTCCACCGACGGGGTGCGGATCCGCAGCGCGGACACCAGATCGGCCGAGCGCGTCCGCATGGCCCGGGCGCGGACGAAGCCGAAGGACTGGAACCGCTGGGCCAGCGCGCTCAGCCCGATGTTGGCGTTGACGTCCTGTTCGAGCAGCAGCCCGAGGTGCTTGCGGTCCTCGGACAGGTAGCCGATCCCCAGCCGGGCCGCCTCGGCCGGGGTGCTGATCCGGACCGGCCGGCCGCGCAGGGTGATCGTGCCGGCGGTGATCGGGTCGGCCCCGACGACGGCCCGGGCCACCTCGGTGCGGCCGGCGCCCATCAGCCCGGCGAAGCCGAGGATCTCGCCCCGGCGCAGCTCGAAGCCGACGTCGTGGAGCAGGGCCCGGGTGCTCAGCCCGCGCACCGCCAGCACCGTCTCCCGGTCGTCGCGGACGCCCTGCGGCCGAGCGGTCGTGGTGATCTCCCGCCCCACCATCCGGGCGATCACCTCCCGCATCGAGGTGGCGGCGGTGTCGAGGGTGTCGACGTAGCGGCCGTCGCGGATGACGGTGATCCGGTCGGCGATGGCCTTGAGCTCGTCCATCCGGTGGGAGATGTAGATGACCCCGGTGTCGGGTCGGCGGAACCGACGGATGAGGTCGTGCAGCACCCGGACCTCGGCGTCGTTGAGCGCCGCGGTCGGCTCGTCCATGATGAGGATCTTGGGGTCGTAGGACAGCGCCTTGGCGATCTCGACCATCTGCTGCTTGGCCACGGTCAGCCCGCCGACCGGCTGGCGCGGCTCCAGCGGCAGGTGCAGCCGGTCGATCAGCTCCCGGGCCCGGGCGTTGAGCGCCCGCTCGTCCAGCAGCACCCGCCCGATGCGCGGCTCGCGGCCGATGAAGAGGTTCTGCGCGACCGTGAGGTCGGGCATCAGGTTGAACTCCTGGTGGATGATGCTGATCCCGAGCTCCTGGGCGTGCCGCGGGCCGTTGATCCGCACCGACCGCCCGTCGACGAGGAACTGGCCCTCGTCCGCGGCGTGGATCCCGGACAGCAGCTTCATCAGCGTGGACTTGCCCGCACCGTTCTCCCCGACCAGCGCGAGCACCTCGCCGTGGCGCAGGGTCAGGTGCATGTCCTGCAGCGCCCGCACCCCGGGGAAGCTCTTGCCCACCCCGCGCACATCGAGCAGCAGCCGCTCCTGCCCGGTCTCGACGTCGGTGCTCATCGGGGCTCACCGTCGCTTCCCGGCGCCGTGGGGTCCGGCGCAGTGGGGTCCGGCGCCGGCAGACTGTAGACCCGGGTGGCCGTGCCGACCAGCAGCAGCTCCTGCTCGGCCGGCGCCAGCTCCTCGATCAGCGACGCCAGCACCCGCCAGGTGCCGGGGTAGCCGCCGGCGAGCAGGGTCATCGGCCAGTCGCTGCCCCACAGCAGCCGCCCGGGCCCGAACAGCTCCAGCGCGGCCTCCCAGGCCGGGCGCACCGCGTCGACGGTGAACGGCCGGCCGGGCACCTGCAGCCCGGACACCTTGGCCACGGTGTTCGGCCGGGCCGCGACCTCGGCCAGCACCCGGCGCCAGGCGGTGAAGGCGTCCGGGTCGGCCGGGGGCTTGCCCAGGTGGTCGACCACGATCGTCAGCTCGGGCAGCGCCGCGGCCAGCTCGACCACCGCGCCCAGGTGCCGCGGCCAGGCGTCGGGCACGTCCAGCGGCAGGCCCGCCCCGGCGACCAGGCGCAGCGACACCCGCACCGCCGGCAGGGCCAGGAAGTCCTCGCGCGGGTCGTCGTGGACCAGGTGCCGCACCCCGCGGAACGCCCGGTGCGCCGACCAGCGGGCCAGCTGCTGCTCGGCGGTGGCGGGGGTGTCGAGCTGCACCCAGCCGACCACGCCGGCCACCCAGCCGTGCCGGTCGGCGACGTCGAGCAGGAACGCGGTGTCCTGCACGGTGTCGTCGGCCTGCACCAGCACCGCCCGGTCGATGCCGCAGGCGTCCAGCTCGGCACGGGCCCGCTCGGCGGTGAACGACGCGTGCAGGGGACCGAGCTCGGGGGTGATCCAGCCGTACCCGCCGCCGGACAGGTCCCACAGGTGCAGGTGCGCGTCGACCGGCCGGATCACGTCCGACCCGCCTGCTCGGTAGCCAGCCGCTCCCACAGCGCGTCGGGGACCGGCTCGCGCAGGCGGCGCAGGTTCTCGCGCAGCTGCTCGGCCGAACCGGCGCCGAGCACGACCGCGCGCACGGCCGGCTCGCGCAGCGGGAACTGCAGCGCCGCGGTGGGCAGCTCCACGCCGGACGCCGCGCAGGTCTCCGCGAGGCGGCGGGCGCGGGCGAGGACGTCCTCGGGCACCGTCGCGTACTCGTAGGACGCTCCCGGCCGCGGGCCGGCCAGCAGCCCGGAGTTCAGCACCCCGGCGGCCAGGACCCCGATCCCGCGGTCGCGGCACTCGGGCAGCACCTCCGCGGCCACCGGCTGTTCCAGCAGGGTGTAGCGGCCGGCCACCATGAGCAGGTCCACCGCCCCGCTGCGGGCCGCGGCCAGCAGCGCGGTGGTCGACTTCGACCCCACGCCCACCGCCCGGACCAGACCCTCCTCGCGCAGCCGCGCCAGCGCCGGGAGCCCGGTGGCCAGCGCCGGGTGCAGGTCGTGCTCATCGGGATCGTGCAGCAGCAGCACGTCGACCCGGTCCAGGCCGAGCCGCTGCAGCGACTCCTCGAGGCTGCGCCGGACGCCGTCGGCGGAGAAGTCCCAGACCCGGCGGGTGTCGGCCGGGACGGCGTAGAGGTTGTCCTCGTCGGTCCGGTCGGCGGTCTCCGGGCTGGGCCGCAGCAGCCGCCCGGCCTTGGTGGACAGCACGTACTCCGCGCGCGGCCGGCCGGCCAGGAACCGCCCGAGCCGCCGCTCGGACAGCCCCAGCCCGTAGTGCGGTGCGGTGTCGAAGTACCGGACCCCGCCGTCCCAGGCCGCGGCGAGCAGCGCGTCGGCCTCGGCGTCGGTCATCGGCGCGAACAGGTTGCCCAGGTTCGCCCCGCCGAGGCCGATCGGGCCCGGGAGCAGGTCAGCCATCGCCGCCGCCCACCGTGTGGTCGGCCAGCGACCCGGCGTGCATCTCGGTGCCCGCACCGGCGGCCAGCGGCGCCCGGTACCGGCCGCCGCGCACCTCGACCGGGGTGACGAAGTGCTCGTGCAGGTGGTCGACGAACTCGATCATCCGCCCGTCCAGCCGGCCGGACACCGCGACGTAGTCGAACATCGCCAGGTGCTGCACCGCCTCGCACAGCCCGACCCCGCCGGCGTGCGGGCACACCGGCACCCCGAACTTGGCCGCGAGCAGCAGGATCGCGACGTTCTCGTTCACCCCGGCCACCCGGGTCGCGTCCAGTTGCAGCACCTGCAGCGCGTTCTGCTGCAGGAACTGCTTGAACACCACCCGGTTCGCCGTGTGCTCGCCGGTGGCCACCGGGACCGGGGCGACCCCGCGGGCGATCGTGGCGTGGCCGAGCACGTCGTCGGGGCTGGTCGGCTCCTCGATCCAGGCCAGGTCGAACTGTGCCAGCTCCTTGACCCAGCGGATCGCCTCCGGCACGTCCCACCGCTGGTTGGCGTCCACCGCGATGCGCACGTCCGGGCCGACCACGCCGCGGGCCAGCGCCAGCCGCCGGACGTCCTCGTCGAGGTCGGCGCCCACCTTGAGCTTGATCTGGGGGAACCCCTCGGCGACGGCCTCGCGGCACAGCCGGGCGAGCTTGTCGTCGTCGTAGCCGAGCCAGCCCGGCGTGGTGGTGTAGGCCGGGTAGCCCTCGTCGAGCAGCACCGCCTCGCGCCGGGCCCGGCCGGGCTCGGCCGCGGCCAGGATCTGGCGGGCCTCGTCCGGGGTGAGCGCGTCGGTCAGGTAGCGGAAGTCGACCAGGTCGACGAGCTGGTCGGGGGTCATCGAGGCCAGCAGCTGCCACAGCGGCCGCCCGGCGCGCTTGGCCTTGAGGTCCCACAGCGCGTTGACCACCGCGCCGATCGCCATGTGCATGACGCCCTTCTCCGGGCCCAGCCAGCGCAGCTGCGAGTCGTGCACCAGCGAGCGCCACAGCCCGCCCATGTCGTCGAGCATCGGCTCGAGCTCGGCCCCGACCAGGTGCCCGGCCAGCGCGCGGATCGCCGCCACCTGGACTTCGTTGCCCCGGCCGATGGTGAACGCGAACCCGTGCCCGGTCGGTCCGTCCGCGGCGTCGGTGTCGATCCGCACGTAGGCCGCGGAGTAGTCCGGGTCGGGGTTCATCGCGTCCGAGCCGTCCAGCGACAGCGAGGTGGGGAACCGCACGTCGGCGGTCGTCAGGGCGGTGATGCGGGTCACGATCAATCCCTCCGGGCGAGTGCGGCTACCCTAGACATCGGATGTATCGAGGGTCAATGGCCAGTTGGACACCAGATCCGTCCTCCAGCGGAGGGTGCTTCCATTAGACGTCTGATGTTCGGTGCTGCGCGGCCCGACGCTCCCACGAAGGCCAGCGCCTCCCGGGGCCGGCGCCCGCCAGTCGCGTCCGGGGAGACGGCGACCCACTCCCGCACCGGGCGCCCCCTACCGGAGTCGAACGGCCCGCCGGTGCCGGCGGCGATCAGCTCGGCCACCCGCGGTGCGGGCCGCTTCACCACCAGCTCGCCCCGGGTGAGCATGGCGAGGTGGAGTGACGAGGCCGGTGACCGGGGCCGGTGACCGGGGCCGGTGACCTGGGCCTCCCGCGCGTTCCCGCGGTGGGGGAAGCTGGGCCGATGACCGACCCCCGCACCGACGCGCCCGACCTCAAGCCCCGCTCCCGCACCGTCACCGACGGCCTGGAGGCCACCGCCGCCCGCGGCATGCTGCGCGCGGTCGGGATGGGCGACGCCGATTTCGCCAAGCCGCAGATCGGCGTGGCGTCGAGCTGGAACGAGATCACCCCGTGCAACCTGTCGCTGCAGCGGCTGGCCACCGCGGCGAAGGAGGGCGTGCACGCCGCCGGCGGGTTCCCGATGGAGTTCGGCACCATCTCGGTCTCCGACGGCATCTCGATGGGCCACGTCGGCATGCACTACTCGCTGGTCAGCCGCGAGATCATCGCGGATTCGGTGGAGACGGTGGTGGAAGCCGAGCGGCTCGACGGCACCGTGCTGCTGGCCGGCTGCGACAAGAGCCTGCCCGGCATGCTGATGGCCGCCGCCCGGCTCGACCTGGCCTCGGTGTTCCTCTACGCCGGCTCCATCCTGCCCGGCTACGTCGACGGGCAGGAGGTCACCATCGCCGACGCCTTCACCGCGGTCGGCGCCTGCGCCCGCGGGTTGATCAGCCGGGCGGAGGTCGACGCGATCGAGCGGGCGATCTGCCCCGGCGAGGGTGCCTGCGGCGGCATGTACACCGCCAACACCATGGCCAGCGCGGCCGAGGCGCTGGGCATGGCGCTGCCCGGTTCGGCCAGCCCGCCCGCGGTCGACCGGCGCCGCGACGGCATCGCCCGCGCCTCCGGGCAGGCGGTGGTGACCCAGCTGGCCAAGGGGATCACCGCCCGGCAGATCATGACCCGGCAGGCGTTCGAGAACGCGATCGCGGTGGTCATGGCGTTCGGCGGGTCCACCAACGCGGTGCTGCACCTGCTGGCCATCGCGCACGAGGCCGGCGTCCCGCTGGAGCTCGACGACTTCAACCGGATCGGCGACCGGGTGCCGCACCTGGCCGACGTCAAGCCGTTCGGAGCGCACGTGATGAGCACGGTCGACCGGGTCGGCGGGGTGCCGGTGGTGATGAAGGCGCTGCTGGAGGCCGGGCTGCTGCACGGCGACGTGCTCACCGCGACCGGCGCGACGATGGCCGAGAACCTGGCCGAGATCGACCCGCCGGGCCTGGACGGGGACATCCTGCGCGCGCTGGACAACCCGATCCACCCCACCGGCGGCATCACGATCCTGCGCGGTTCGCTGGCCCCGGACGGGGCGGTGGTCAAGAGCGCCGGGTTCGACGCCTCCCGGTTCGAGGGCACCGCCCGGGTGTTCGACGGCGAGGCCGGCGCGATGGCCGCGGTCGAGGACGGCACCCTGCAGGCCGGGGACGTGGTGGTGATCCGCTACGAGGGCCCGCGCGGCGGCCCCGGGATGCGCGAGATGCTCGCCGTCACCGGCGCGATCAAGGGTGCCGGGCTGGGCAAGGACGTGCTGCTGCTGACCGACGGCCGGTTCTCCGGGGCCACCACCGGGCTGTGCGTGGGGCACGTCGCCCCGGAGGCGGTGGACGGCGGGACGATCGCGTTCGTCCGCGACGGGGACCGGATCGTGCTGGACATGGCCGCGCGCACCCTGGACCTGGACGTCGACGACGCCGAACTGGCCCGCCGGCGCGAGGGCTGGGAGCCCCGGCAGCCGGCGCTGCGCACCGGGGTGCTGGGCAAGTACGCCAAGCTGGTCGGGTCGGCCGCCCACGGGGCGGTCTGCGACTGAGCCGCGGCCGGGGTCAGCGGCGCAACGCTGCGGCCGGGTGCACTGCCACCACCCGGCCGTCGACGACGACGAGCAGGTACTCGGCGTCGCGCGCCCGGGCCGTGGCGGTGGCGAGGTCCTCCCCGACCCCGACCGCCACCGCGGGTACGGCATGCGGTCGGACCGGCCCGGCGCCGAGCCCGGGGTCGGCGGCCAGCGCGGCCGCCAGCGCGTCCGCGGACACCACCCCGAGCACCTCCGGGGCCGACCGGGTGGCGTCCGGGGAGTCCCGCGCCACCACGACCGCGACCGGGCCGGTCGGGTGCGCGGCCAGCACGTCGGCGACCGGGGTCGCGGCCGGGGCGACCGCCAGCGGTCGCGGCCCCGGCAGCCGGTCGCGGACCAGCGGGCCGACGCCGGCGTCCAGGAAGCCCTGCTCGGCCATCCACCCGTCGTCGAAGTACTTGGACAGGTAGTTGCGCCCGGAGTCCGGCAGGATCGCCACCACCAGCCCGTCCGGGCCCAGCCGGGCCGCCACCCGCAGCGCCGCGGCCACCGCGGTCCCGGACGAGCCGCCGACCAGCAGCCCCTCCTCGCGGGCGAGCCGGCGGGTCACCAGCAGCGACTCCCGGTCCGGGATGCGTTCGATCAGGTCCACGACCGCGGTGTCGTACACCGACGGCCAGTCGTCGCCGGCGGTGTCCGGGTGCCGGTAGTGCCCCACGCTCTCCACGAAGAACGGGCTGCCGTCGCCGCCGCCGTACACCGACGCCGTCGGGTCCGCGCCGATCACCCGCACCCCGTGCCGGCGCAGGTAGCGACCGGTCCCGCTGATCGTGCCGCCGGTGCCGATGCCGGCGACCAGGTGGGTCACCCGCCCGCGGGTCTGCGCCCAGATCTCCGGGCCGGTGGTCAGCTCGTGGACGCGCGGGTTGGCCGGGTTGTCGTACTGGTTGGCGAACCAGCCCCCCGGGGTCTCCGCGGCGATCCGCCCGGCCACGTTCTTGACGTGGCGGGGGTGCTCGCGGGGCAGCTTCCCCTCGGTCTGCACCACCTCCGCGCCGTAGGCCCGGAGCAGGGCGACCTTCTCCCGGGCGATGGTGTCGGGCACCACGCACACCGCCCGGTGGCCGTGCTGGGCGGCCACCATCGCCAGCCCGACCCCGGTGTTGCCCGAGGTCGCCTCGACGATCACCCCGCCGGGGCGCAGGGCGCCGCTCCGCTCGGCGTCGCGGACCATGGCGAGCGCGGCGCGGTCCTTCACGCTGCCACCTGGGTTGTCGAACTCGACCTTGGCGTACACGGCGGGCAGCAGGCCCGAGGTCACCCGGTTGAGCCGTACCAGCGGCGTGTGCCCGACGGCGTCCAGGACGGATTCGTGGACGGTCACGGTCCGATCGTGCCTCACCGGGCCGCGCAGGTGTACGAGTTGGTGCGGGCGGCTTGGTTTCCGCTCATGTTGACGCGCGGCCGGTGGGTAGCGTGCGGGGTGTGCCGACGCTCCCCGAGGACTGGACCCAGTGGCGCGACCAGGTCGACCTGGCCGGCTACGACGACCGCTGGCAGGCGATCGCCGCGGCCGGTGGCAACCCGCACGGCGAGGCCGACCTGGTGGCCGGGTACCGGCCGGGCAGCGTGCTGGACGCCGGGTGCGGCACCGGCCGGGTCGCCGTCGAACTGGCCCGGCGCGGGATCGAGGTGCTCGGCGTCGACGCCGACGCCGACATGGTCGCCGCCGCCCGGGCCAAGGCGCCCGACCTGACCTGGCTGGTCGCCGACCTGGCCCGGCTGGCCCTGGACCGGGCGTTCGACCTGGTGGTGCTGGCCGGCAACGTGGTGCCCTACGTCGCCGCGGAGGACCGGGCGGGTGCCGTCGCGAACTGCGCGCGGCACCTGCGCCCTGGCGGGCACCTGGTCGCCGGGTTCGTCCTGCGGGAGGGCTGGCCCACCGTCGAGGACTACGACGGCTGGTGCGCCGCCGCGGGCCTGCGCCCGGTCGACCGGTTCGCCACCTGGGAGCGCGGTCCGTGGAACGGTGGGGATTACGCGGTGTCGGTGCACCGCCGGGACTGACCGCGCCGGCCGACCGCGCTCAGGCCCGGACCCGCGCGGCGACCGCCGCGTCCAGCGCCGCGCGCATCGCGGCCACCGGCCCCGGCCGCCCGGTCATCAGCTCCACCTGGGCGACCGCCTGGTGCAGCAGCATCTCCAGGCCGCTGACCACGCGGGCCCCGTTCGCGGCGGCCGCGGCGGCGAACGGGGTGGGCCACGGCGCGTACACCACGTCCAGCACGGTCGCCCCCGGGCCGATCCCGGTCAGCGCGTCGGCGGCGCCGGCGGGCAGCGTGGAGACCACCACGTCGGCCCCGGCGACCACCGCGGCGACCCGCACCGGGTCGTCCAGGCCCTCGCGCACCACCGGCCCGACCCCCAGCCGCGCGGCCGCGGCCCGCAGCTCCCCGGCCCGTGCCGCCGACCGGACCAGCACGGTCACCTCGGGCACCCCCAGCTCGGCCAGGGCGGCGAGCGCGGCCTGGGCCGTGCCGCCGGCCCCGAGCACGACCGCGCGCTGCGCGGGCCCTGCGGCGCGCAGCGGGACCGCGATCCCGCGCACGTCGGTGTTGTCGACGAACCGGCGCCCGTCGCGCAGCACCAGGGTGTTGGCCGCGCCGACCGCGGCGGCCAGCGGGGACAGCTCGTCGGCGACCTCCAGCGCGACCCGCTTGAGCGGCATGGTCAGCGACAGCCCGGCCCACCCCGCGTCCAGGGCGGCGACGAACCCGGGCAGCCCCGCCGCGTCGCACTCGTGGGCGGAGTAGCGCCACTGCGACAGGCCCAGGGCGGCGTAGGCCGCGCCGTGCAGCACCGGCGACAGCGAGTGCCCGACCGGAGACCCCAGCACCGCTGCCCGCATCGGCCCAGTATCCGCGCCGGCCCGGCCGGGCCCGGGGCGGGCCGGGCCGGGGCCACTAGGGTGCGCGGCGTGGACGGCGGGACGGTGCTGGTGCTGGGCGGGCGCAGCGAGATCGGGGTGGCGGTGGCCCGGCGGCTGGCCCCGGGGTCGACGGTGGTGCTGGCGGCCCGCCGCGCGGGCGAGCTGGACGACGAGGAGGAGCTGCTGCGCGCGGCCGGTGCCGCCGCGGTCGACCGGGTCGAGTTCGACGCCGACGACCTCGACGGCCAGGGCCGGGTGCTCGACGGGGTGCTGCAGCGGCACCCGCGGCTGGACGTCGTGGTGGTCGCCTTCGGCATCCTCGGTGACCAGGCCCGGGCCGAGCGCGACCCGGCGCACGCCGCGCAGATCGTGCACACCGACTACGTCGCGCACGTGACCCTGTTGACCCGGCTGGCCGCGATCCTGCGCGGGCAGGGCCACGGCGAGCTGGTGGTGTTCTCCTCGGTGGCCGGGGCCAGGGTGCGCCGGGCCAACTACGTCTACGGCTCGGCCAAGGCCGGGCTGGACGGCTTCGCCTCCGGCCTGGCCGACGCCCTGCACGGCAGCGGGGTGCGACTGCTGCTGGTCCGGCCCGGGTTCGTGGTCGGTCGGATGACCGCGGGCATGTCCCCGGCCCCGTTCTCCGCCACCCCCGACCGGGTCGCCGACGCGACCGTCGCCGCCCTGCGCTCCGGCCGCACCGAGGTCTGGGTGCCCCGGGTCCTGCGCCCGGTCTTCGCGATCGCCCGCCACGCCCCCCGCGCGCTCTGGCGCCGCCTGCCCCGCTGAACCCGTCGAGAACGACGGTGCGGTGGTGGTGGACCGGTCCACCCGGTATCGAGGTCGTTCTCGACGGATCGGTTGGCGTGTCGGAGCCCGCGGGGTGATGACGACTACTGGAACTCTTTCGTAACGTCACCGTCATCCGTGCCTCGCAGGATCGCCTTCTCCACGACGGGGGTCGGCTCGGCGGAGCGCAGTCAGGAGCACCAGATGAACGGCAGAGGGCGGTCCGCGCTGGTCGCCGTGGTGGCCTTCGCCCTGCTCGTCGCGCTGTGGGAGCTGACCAAGCTGGTCGTGCCGGCGGCCGGGGTCAGCATCGGGGAGACCCGGGTGCTGCCGCGCACCGACGACGCCGCCATGCCGCACGTCTGGACCGTGCTGGCCCGGCTGGGCGAGCCGGAGGTGGCCGGGGTCGCCGCGGCCCGCCCGATCGGCGTGGCGGTCGCCTCGGCCGCGCTGTTCACCCTGGGGCTGGCGCTGGGCGGGCTGGTCCTCGGCGGGCTGCTCGGCGTGCTGCTGGCCCTGGTCATGCTCCGGTTCCGGCTGTTCGAGCGGGCCGCGCTGCCCTACGTGGTGGCCTCCCAGACCGTGCCGCTGATCGCGATCGCCCCGCTGGTGGCCGGCTGGGGCGGCAAGATCGCGATCTTCGGCTGGGCCTGGCAGCCGTGGGCCAGCGTCATGGTCATCTCGTCCTACCTGGCGTTCTTCCCGGTGGCGGTGGGCATGCTGCGCGGGCTGACCTCGCCGCCCAAGGCCGACGTCGAGCTGTTCCACGCGATGGCCGCGGGCTGGTGGACCACCCTGGTCCGGCTGCGGCTGCCGGCCTCGGTGCCGTACCTGGTGCCCGCGGTGCGGCTGGCCGCGGCCGCCGCGGTGGTCGGCGCGATCGTCGCGGAGATCTCCACCGGCACCCGCGGCGGGATCGGCCGGTTGATCATCGAGTACGCCCAGTCGGCCACCGGCGACCCGTCCCGGATGTACACCGCGATCCTCGGCGCCGCGGTGCTCGGCCTGGTCGCCGCGGGCGCGGTCGGCCTGCTCGACGTCGGGTTGCGCCGCTACCGGGGGAGCGTGCGATGAACGCGGTGCGGTTGACCGGGGTCGACAAGACCTTCGGCGGGTCGGCGGCGGGGTCGGTGCAGGCGCTGGTCGGGATCGACCTGGCGGTGGCCGAGGGCGAGTTCGTCTCGCTGATCGGGCCCTCCGGGTGCGGCAAGTCCACGCTGCTGCGGGTGGTCGCCGACCTGGAGCAGCCGACCGCGGGCACCGTCGAGGTCGGCGGCAAGGCCCCCCGCCGGGCCCGGCTCGACCAGGACTACGGCATCGCCTTCCAGCAGTCCGGGCTGCTGGACTGGCGCACGGTCGCGGAGAACGTCGAGCTGCCCCTGCAGGTGCACGGGGTGGACCGGGCGGCGCGCCGGCGGCGGGCCGCCGAGCTGCTGGAGCTGGTCGGGCTGACCGACTTCGCCGGGTCCCGGCCGGGGCAGCTCTCCGGCGGCATGCAGCAGCGGGTGGCCATCGCCCGGGCACTGGCGCCCAGCCCGAAGCTGCTGCTGATGGACGAGCCGTTCGGCGCGCTGGACGAGATGACCCGCGAGCGGATGCAGGCCGAGCTGCTGCGCATCGCCCGGGAGACCGCGGCCGCGGTGCTGTTCGTCACCCACTCCATCCCGGAGGCCGTGGTGCTCTCCGACCGGGTGGTGGTGATGTCCGCCCGGCCCGGCCGGATCACCGACGTCGTGCCGGGCTGCCGGCCCGGTGGCACCGCCGGCCCGGGCGGCCTCGGCGCGGACGGCGCCGACCTGGTCGCGCCCGCCGGGGTGGACGAGCTCGTCGACCGGGTCGACGACGTCCGCGAGTCCACCGCGTTCTTCGCCTCGATCACCGCGGTGCGCGAGGCCCTGCGCAAGGGGCACGGATGAGCGCGCCCGTCGTCGACACCGCGGCCGGGCTGCGCGGTCGGAGCCGGGCCGTCGGCACCGGCCTGGCGCGGGTCTGGCCCGCGGTCGCGCTGGGGGTGCTCGCGCTGGCCGGCTGGGAGCTGGTGGTCCGGCTGGCCGGGGTGCCGGCGTTCCTGCTGCCCACCCCCAGCGCCATCGGCGCGGCGATCGCCCAGCAGCCCGGCGTGCTGGTCTCGACGTCACTGGTGACCGGCGGTAACGCCGCGGTCGGACTGGTCGCCGGGTTCCTGCTGGGGCTGGTGCTGGCGCTGCTGGCGACCTGGTCGCGGCTGCTGCGCGAGCTGACCACGCCGATCGTGCTGGCGGCCAGCGCGGTCCCGATCGTCGCGCTGGCCCCGGTGTTCACCACGATGTTCGGCTCCACCACCGAGGTCCCGCGGCGGCTGGTGGTGACCATCGTGGTGCTGGTACCGGTGTTCATCTCGACCGCCCGCGGGCTGCGCCAGGTCCGCCCGGTGCACGACGAGCTGATGACCGCGCTGGCCGCGTCGCCCTGGCAGCACGCCCGGTTCGTCCGGCTGCCCGGCGCGGTGCCCCACATCATGACCGGGCTGCGGCTGGCCGCCCCGGCGGCGGTGATCGCGGCGATCGTGGCGGAGTACTTCGGGGGGCTGCAGAACGGGCTGGGCAGCCGGGTGTCCTCGGCCGCCGCCAACACCGCCTACGCCCGCGCGTGGGCCTTCGTCGCCGCCTCGATCGTGCTGGGGCTGCTGTTCCACCTCGCCGGGCTGCTCGTCGAGCGCCTGGCGACCCGCGGTCGTCCGGACCGCCCGACCTGACCGACGACCGGCCGACCGGCAGCACTGCCGTCCGGCAACCCCCGAAGGAGGTCCGATGTCCCGAGGATCAGTGCGGTCCCGCAGGCCGTGGCGCGCGGCCGCGGTCGCGGCGGCGGCCGCGGTCTGCCTGGCGGCCTGCAGCGTCACCCCGGAGGGCGGCGGCGAGCAGGCCCCGGCGGGCGGCGGCGAGGGCGGCACCCAGCAGGTGACCCTGCAGCTGCAGTGGTTCACCCAGGGCCAGTTCGCGGGCTACTTCGCCGCCGTCGACCAGGGCTTCTACGCCGAGCAGGGGCTCGAGGTGGAGATCCGGGAGGGCGGGATCGACATCGTCCCGCAGACGGTGCTGGCCCAGGGCCAGGCCGACTACGCGATCGCCTGGGTGCCCAAGGCGCTGGCCTCGCGCGAGCAGGGCGCGGGCATCACCGACGTGGCGCAGATCTTCCAGCGGTCCGGGACCTACCAGGTCTCCTTCGCCGACCGGGGCATCGCGACGCCCGCCGACCTGCGCGGCAAGAAGGTCGGCAACTGGGGCTTCGGCAACGAGTTCGAGCTGTTCGCCGGGATGACCGGGGCCGGGCTGGTCCCGGCCACCGACGTCACCCTGGTCCAGCAGCAGTTCGACATGCAGGCGCTGCTGTCCGGGGAGATCGACGCCGCGCAGGCGATGTCCTACAACGAGTACGCCCAGGTGCTGGAGGCCACCAACCCGGCCACCGGTGAGCTCTACCAGCCCAGCGACTTCTCCATCATCGACTGGAACGACGTCGGCACCGCGATGCTGCAGGACGCCATCTGGGCCAGCACCGAGCGGCTGGCCGACCCGGCCTACCAGGAGACGACGACGAAGTTCATCGCCGCCTCGCTCAAGGGCTGGGCCTACTGCCGCGACAACGTCGAGGCCTGCCGCGACATCGTGGTGGCCGCCGGGTCCACGCTCGGCGCCAGCCACCAGCTCTGGCAGATCAACGAGGTGAACAAGCTGATCTGGCCGGCCCCGGACGGCGCCGGCGTCATCGACCAGGCCGCCTGGGACCGCACCGTGCAGGTCGCCCGGACCGCGGTGAACGCCGACGGCCAGACCGTGCTCACCCAGGACCCGGACGCCGAGGCCTTCTCCAACGACTACGTCGAGCGGGCCGTCGAGCTGCTGGAGGCCGACGGCGTGGACGTCACCGGTGCGGACTACCAGCCGATCGAGGTGGCCCTCAACCCCGGCGGCGCCTGAGCAGGTCGTGAGTGAGAATCATGCCTATGGGCATGATTCTCACTCACGAGGGCTGACCTGGGCGAAGGAGTCCAGGGCCCGGCGGAGGTGGGCGCGGCGCTCGGCGCCGGCCTGGTGCCCGGAGTTCTCCAGGACGACGAGCTCGGCATCGGGCCACCGCCGGGCCAGCTCCCACGCGGTGTCCAGCGGGCCGCCCAGGTCCAGCCGGCCGTGCACCAGCAGCCCGGGGATGCCGGCCAGCCGGCCGGCGTCCCGGATCAGCGCGCCGTCGGCCAACCAGGCCCCGTTCGCGAAGTAGTGCGCGCAGATCCGCACCATCGCGGTGAGGTCGTGGCCGGGGACGCCGCTGAAGGCGTCGGCCGTGCCGCCGGGCTCCCCGCCCATGACCGCGTCCTCCCACGCCGCCCACTCCCGGGTGGCCCGCTCCCGGACGGCCGGGTCGGGGTCCTCCAGCAGCCGGACGTAGG
>DASQMQ010000426.1:0-2459 GCA_035645455.1 Pseudonocardia sp. | reverse complement strand
CGGCAGCACCGGCACCGCGGGCTCGCCCACCTCGTGCACGACGGTCCCCGACGGGTCGAGGGCCACCGCCGAACCGTGGTGCACGCCCTCCAGGAAGCCGGACCGGGTCACGTGGGCGAGCGGGGCGACGGGCACCGGGTGAATGCTAGGCAGCGCGCGGGGCGGCGACGCGCTGGACGCCGGGCCACCGGCTACCTGCTCGAGGACAGCCACCTCGGCAACGTGTTCCGGCGCAGCGGCGGGCCGGACCGCACCTCGGCCGCACCGTGGGCCCGGACCCACCTGCCCGCGGACCGACCCGGCGGCGCGCCGGGGTCAGCGCTGCCAGGTGTGCACGGGTTCGTTGCTGTGCATGTTGGGGATGTAGCGCTCCAGCATCCGGCGCAGGGCCGTGGTGCGGTCGGCCCCGGCCCGCTCGAGGTCGTGCACGCAGCCGATCTGCCAGGCGGCGCCGTTCACCCCGCTGGTGCAGCGGGCCTCGATGATGCCGAGCAACCGTTCGCGCTCGGCCGGCTCGACCCCCCAGGCCGCCAGGCCCGCGTGCGCGAGCGGCAGCAGCCGGCGCAGCACCAGCTCGGCGGCCGGCACCTGGCCCAGGCCGGGCCAGTACAGCGTGGCGTCCAGGCCGTGGCGGGCGCCGCTGTGCAGGTTCTCCTCGGCCGCGGAGAACGACATCTGCGACCAGATCGGCCGTTCCTGCTCGGCCAGGGCGCGGACCAGCCCGTAGTAGAACGCCGCGTTGGCCATGGCGTCGACGACGGTCGGCCCGGCCGGCAGCACCCGGTTCTCCACGCGCAGGTGCGGACGGCCGTCGACGACGGCGTAGATCGGCCGGTTCCAGCGGTAGATCGTGCCGTTGTGCAGCGACAGCTCGGCCAGCGCGGGCACCCCGCCGCGCTCCAGCTCGGCCGTCGGGTCGTCGTCCTCGCAGATGGGCAGCAGGGCGGGGAAGAAGCGGGCGTTCTCCTCGAACAGGTCGAACACCGAGGTCACCCAGCGCTCGCCGAACCACACCCTGGGCCGGACCCCCTGCTCCTTGAGCTCGGCCGGGCGGGTGTCGGTGGACTGCTCGAACAGCGGGATGCGGGTCTCCCGCCACAGCTGCTTGCCGAACAGGAACGGGGAGTTCGCGCCCACCGCGAGCTGCACGCCGGCGATCGCCTGCGCCGCGTTCCAGTACGGCGCGAACTGCGCGGGGCTGACCTGCAGGTGCAGCTGGAAGCTCGTGCAGGCGGATTCCGGGATGATCGAGTCGGCGTAGGTGCTCAACTGCTCGACGCCGTCGATGGTCAGGGCGATGTCCTCGCCGCGGGCGGCGAAGATCTGGTCGTTGAGCGCGGCGTAGCGCGGGTTGCGGCTCATCGCGTCGATGCGCACGTGCCGGGGCATCAGCGTCGGCAGGATCCCGATCATCACCAGGCGCGCGCCGCCGGTCCGGGCGCTGCCGTCGGCGGAGTTCAGGCTCGACCGCACGGCGCGCTCGAACTCGGCCACGCCGGTGCCGCCGATCTCCCGCGGCGGGACGTTGATCTCGATGTTGAACCGGCCCATCTCGGTCTGGAAGGCCGGGTCGGCGACCAGTTCCAGCACCCGGTCGTTGACGTTCGCCGGCTCGCCCCGGTCGTCGACCAGGTTGAGCTCGATCTCCATGCCGGTCAGCGGCCGGTCGAAGTCGAACTGCGACTCGGCCAGCATCTGCGCCAGGACGTCCAGGCAGCTCCGCAGCTTGTCGCGGAACCGCTTGCGGTCCTCCCGGCTGAACACCACGTGCTCGACATCGCGACCCATACCGCGTCCCTCCGGTGGCCGGGCTCCCCGCCGGTGCACATCGTCGGGGAGTCCGCGGTCCACGTCCATCCGGAGCTCGGCCCGCCGGCGGCCGCACCGGGCGGGAGCCGACGTCGACACCCGGTCAGCGGGACCGGTCGGTCGTCGCGGGCCGGGGCGCCGGCCCCGACGGGAGCGGGAGCAGCGCCAGGAACGCGCCGAGCCCGCACAGCCCCGCGGTCGCGATCGCCCACCGGAACCCACCGGTGGCATCCACCAGGACGCCGGCCAGCGGCGGTCCGATGAGCGCGCCGACCCCGGCCGCGGTGTACACCAGCCCCACCAGCCCGCCCAGCCCGCGCACGCCGAACAGCTCGGCGAGCACCGTGGGCTGCAGCGCGATCCAGCCGCCGTAGCCGGTGCCGAGCACGATCGCGAACGCCAGCAGCCACGGCCAGGACGACCCGACCAGCCAGATCCCGAAGCTCGCGGCGAGCACCGCGAAGCAGGCCTGGAAGGTGCGCACCCGCCCGACCCGGTCGGCCAGCGCACCGATCACCAGGCGCCCCACCACGCTCGCCACCCCGATCACCCCGATCAGCGCCGCCGCCGCGACCGGCGACACCCCGGCCGCGACCGCCGCCGTCGGCAGGAACACGAACGGCACGAACAGCGCGACCGACGCCAGCAGC
>DASQMQ010000425.1:0-4407 GCA_035645455.1 Pseudonocardia sp. | reverse complement strand
GGGCGGATCGGGGTGATCGGGACGCGGGCGACCATCGCCTCGGGGGCCTACCAGGACTCCTTCGCCGCGGCCCGGGACGCCGAGATCACCGCGGTGGCCTGCCCGCGGTTCGTCGACTTCGTCGAGCGCGGGATGACCAGCGGCCGGCAGGTGCTCGGGCTGGCGCAGGGCTACCTGGAGCCGCTGCAGCGCGCCCGGATCGACACCCTGGTGCTGGGCTGCACGCACTACCCGCTGCTCGCCGGGGTCCTGCAGATCGTGCTGGGGCCCGAGGTGACCCTGGTCTCCAGCGCCGACGAGACGGCCAAGGACCTCGTCCGGGTGCTGATGACCGGTGCGCGGTGGGGGAACCTGCTCCGCGATCCGGCCGGTCCGCCGCCCGGGCCGCACGAGTTCCTGGCCACCGGCGACCCGGAGCCGTTCCGCCGGCTGGGCCGCCGCTTCCTCGGCCCGGAGATCGGGACCGTGGCCGCGCTGACCCCCGTGGTGGCCGCCACGTAGACCGGACGGCTGCCGGACCCGCCGCTTCGGTAGCGTCGTGTCGTGGTCGACGCGCTGGTGATCGTGACGCTCGTGGCGACCGGCGCGCTGGCGGTGTTCGGGCTGGTCGAGACGGTGCGCGGGCGCCCGCCGGGCAAGCCGCTGGCCTATGCGGTGTACGTCACGGTCGCCCTGCTGGTGATCCAGGCGGCCATCGCCGCGTTCCGGGTGTTCACCGGCGCGCAGCTGCCCGAGACCACCACGTTCCTGATCTACCTCGCGGTGTCGGTGTGCGTGCTGCCGATCGCGCTGCAGTGGGCCAACGCCGACCCCAACCGGTGGGGCGGGGCGGTGATCACGGCCGGCGCGGTGGGCGTGGTGGTCGCGGTCGTCCGGCTGCAGGGGATGTGGGCCGGTGCCTGACGAGGACATCGCCCCGGCCGCGTCGCCCCGGGCCACCGCCTCCGGGCCGGGCCGGGCGCTGATCGCGGTGTACGGGATCTTCGCGCTGTCCGCGACCGCGCGGGCCGGGGTGCAGATCGCCGGGAAGTTCGACGAGGCCCCGGTCGCCTACCTGCTCTCCGCACTGGCCGGGGTGGTCTACATCGTGGCCACGGTCGCGCTGGCCGGGACCAGCCCGGCGACGCGGCGGCTGGCCTGGATCGCGGTCGGCTTCGAACTGGCCGGCGTGCTGGTCGTCGGCACGGTCACCACGTTCGTCCCCGGCGAGTTCGGCCCGGACGACACGGTGTGGTCGGGCTACGGGCGGGGCTACGGGTTTATCCCCCTCGTCCTGCCGATGATCGGCCTGTGGTGGCTGTGGCGGACGCGCGCGCGTTAGCGTGCGCGCATGGAGCTGATCGTCCTCGGCTGCTCGGGCAGCGGCCCGGGCCCGGAGTCGCCCGCGGCCGGCTACCTGGTGCGGGCCGGGGACGCCGCGCTGGTGCTGGACCTGGGCAACGGGACCTTCGGCGCGCTGCAGCGCCACCTCGACCCGTTCGCCCTGGACGCGGTGCTGTTCTCGCACCTGCACCCGGACCACTGCGCCGACTTCAGCGCGCTCGCCGTGCACCGCCGCTACCACCCGTTCCCGCCCCTCGACGTCCGCGCGCACCCGCTGCCGGTGTGCGCGCCCGGGGAGGCGCCCGAGCGGTTCGCGATGGCCTACGCCGCCTCGGCCGCGGAGCGCGCCGAGGCCGACCTCACCGACGTGTTCGCCTTCACCGCGCTGGCCGACGGGTCGACCGCGGGGCTGGCCGGGACGACGGTGCGCGCCCGCGCGGTCGACCACCTGTGCGAGGCCTACGCGCTGCGCGTCGAGCACGACGGGCGCAGCATCGTCTACAGCGGCGACACCGGGCCGTGCGATGCCCTGGTCGAGCTGGCCCGCGGCGCCGACGTGCTGCTGTGCGAGGCGACCTGGCCGCACACCGGCCTGTGGGACGAGCCCCCGCCCGGGGTGCACCTGTCCGGCCGGCAGGCCGGTCAGCACGCGGCGAAGGCCGGGGTCGGCCGGTTGCTGATCACCCACGTGGCCTCCTGGTACGACCGCGACGCGATCCTGGCCGAGGCCGCGGCCGCGTTCGACGGGCCGGTGGAACTGGTCGGGGCCGACCGCTCGTACCCCGTCTGAGGTCCGCGGCCACGCGCGCGAGCGGGCGTCGGAACCGGCTCGCGCGGCTGCCTAAGCTGACCGGCGTGACCAGCGAGCAGGCGACGAGAGCAGACGGTCGTACCGACGACGAACTGCGCCCGGTGACGATCACCAGGGGCTTCCAGAAGCATCCGGCGGGCTCGGTGCTCGTCGCGTTCGGCGACACCTTGGTGCTGTGCGCGGCCAGCGTCACCGAGGGGGTGCCGCGCTGGCGCAAGGGCTCCGGCCTGGGCTGGCTGACCGCCGAGTACGCGATGCTGCCCTCGGCCACCAACACCCGCAGCGACCGGGAGTCGGTCAAGGGCCGGGTCGGCGGGCGCACCCACGAGATCAGCCGGTTGATCGGGCGCTCGCTGCGCGCCTGCATCGACCTCAAGGCGCTGGGGGAGAACACCATCGCGCTGGACTGCGACGTCCTGCAGGCCGACGGCGGCACCCGCACCGCGGCCATCACCGGCGCCTTCGTGGCGCTCGCCGACGCCGTCACCTGGCTGGGCGCGCACGGCCGGCTGGCCGACCCGAAGCCGCTGTCCTGCCGGGTGGCCGCGGTCAGCGTGGGCGTGGTGGACGGTCGGGTCCGGCTGGACCTGCCCTACGAGGAGGACTCCCGCGCCGAGGTCGACACCAACGTGGTGGCCACCGACACCGGCACGCTGATCGAGGTGCAGGGCACCGGCGAGGGTGCCACGTTCACCCGCCGCACCCTGGACGCGATGCTGGACTCCGCGCTGGGCGGCATCCGGCAGCTGTCGGACCTGCAGGCCGCGGTGCTGGCCGAGCCGTACCCGGGGGAGCTGCCGTGAAGCTGCTGCTGGCCTCGCGCAACGCCGCCAAGCTCGGCGAGCTGACCCGGATCGTGGCCGCGGCCGACCTGGGCGGCCTGCAGGTCGTCGGGCTGGCCGACGTGCCGGAGTTCCCGGAGGCCCCGGAGACCGGGGCGACGTTCGCGGAGAACGCGGTGGCCAAGGCCCGCGACGCGGTGGCGGCGACCGGGCTGCCCGCCGTCGCCGACGACTCCGGGCTGGCCGTGGACGCGCTCAACGGCATGCCCGGCGTGCTGTCCGCGCGCTGGTCGGGCGGGCACGGCGACGACCAGGGCAACCTGCGCCTGGTCCTCGACCAGCTCGGCGACGTGCCCGACGAGCGGCGCGGCGCGGCGTTCGTCTGCGCGGCGGCGCTGGTCGCGCCGGACGGGCGGGAGACGGTCGTGCACGGCGAGTGGCGTGGCCGGATCATCCGCGAGCCGCGCGGGACCAACGGCTTCGGCTACGACCCGATCTTCGTCCCGGACGGCGGGCAGCGGACCTCGGCCGAGCTGACCGCCGCGGAGAAGGACGCCGACTCCCACCGCGGCCGCGCGCTGCGCGCCCTCCTGCCCCACCTCCGCGCCCTCTAGCCCGCTCCGGGTGGGGAGGGTCGGGTCAGGGCTCGGCGAGGACGCGCTGGGCGACGGTGAACGCCGAGTTGGCGGCCGGGACGCCGCAGTAGACGGCGGTCTGCAGCAGCACCTCCACGATCTCGGCGCGGGTGAGCCCGTTGCGCAGGGCGGCGCGCAGGTGCAGTTCCAGCTCGGCCAGGTGTCCGTGGGCGACCAGGGCGGTGAGGGTGACCGCGCTGCGCGTCCGGCGGTCGAGGCCCGGCCGGGTCCAGATGCCGCCCCAGGCGTAGCGGGTGATCATCTCCTGGAACTCGGCGGTGGTCGCGTCGGCCCGGCCCAGTGCCGCGTCGACGTGCTCGGGGCCGAGCACCTCGCGGCGGACCGCCAGGCCGTCCGGGTCGAGGTCGAGCGGGGGCACGGGGTCGGTCATGGGAGCACGCTAGCCGGGGGCCGGGTGCACCACGCTCCGGTGGCGGTGGCGTCCGGTGGAACCGCTGGTGGAGCGCCTGTGCCCGGTCCGTGAACGGGTGCCGTCGGGCCGTCGGGAGCACCCCTGGCGGTGTCGGCCGCGCCGGGCGCCGGTACCGTCGACCGGGTGATGTGGCGACGGGTCGGCCTCGGCCTGGTGCTGGTGGCCGTGCTCGCCGTCGTGCTGTTCCTGCTGCGCGACGGCCTGCCCGGGATCCCCGACCTGCGCCGGGCGGTGGCTGCGGCGGGCGTGTGGGGGCCGGTGGTGTTCGTCGTCCTGCACGGCGTGGTCAGCACGAGCCCGGTGCCGCGCACGGTGTTCACCGTGGCGGCCGGGGTCCTGTTCGGGTCGTCGGTCGGCCTGGCCGCCGCCCTCACCGGCACCGCGCTGGCCGCCGCGCTGTCGTTCGTGCTGGCCCGGTTCATC
>DASQMQ010000424.1:0-7843 GCA_035645455.1 Pseudonocardia sp. | reverse complement strand
GCTGGCCCCGGCCACGACCGCCCGCACCTCCAACGCCCTGTCCGCCGCGGTGCCGACCAGCCCGCCGGCCCGCACCCCGGCGCCGGCCTCCGCGCTGCCCGACGACCGCTACCTCAACCGCGAGCTGTCCTGGCTGGACTTCAACGCCCGGGTGCTGGCGCTGGCCGAGGACCCCAGCCAGCCGCTGCTGGAGCGGGCCAAGTTCCTGGCCATCTTCGCCTCCAACCTCGACGAGTTCTACATGGTCCGGGTGGCCGGGCTGAAGCGGCGCAACGACACCGGCCTGGCCGTGCGCAGCGCCGACGGGCTGTCCCCGCGCGAGCAGCTGGCCCGCGTCGCCACCCGGGCGCAGGCCGTGGCCGAGGCGCACGCCCGGGTGTTCCTCGACGAGGTCCGGCCCCAGCTGGACGCCGAGGGCATCCACATCCTGCGCTGGTCGGACCTGGACGACACGCAGCGCGCCGCGCTGTCGGACTACTTCATGGACACGGTGTTCCCGGTGCTGACGCCGCTCGCGGTGGACCCGGCGCACCCGTTCCCCTACATCTCCGGGCTGTCGCTGAACCTGGCCGTGACGGTGCGCGACCCGGAGGGCGGCACCGAGCGGTTCGCCCGGGTGAAGGTGCCCGACAACGTGCCCCGGCTGGTGGAGGTGCCGACCGCGGACTCCTCGCCGCGGGAGGGTCGGGTCACCTTCCTGCCGATCGAGGACCTGATCTCGGCGCACCTTTCGGAGCTGTTCACCGGCATGGTGATGGCCGAGGTGCACGTCTTCCGGGTCACCCGCAACGCCGACGTCGAGGTCGAGGAGGACCGCGACGAGGACCTGCTGCAGTCGCTGGAGCGGGAGCTGGCCCGCCGCCGGTTCGGCCCGCCGGTGCGCCTGGAGGTCACCGAGACGATGAGCGAGCACGTGCTGGAGCTGCTGCTGCGCGAGCTCGACGTCGACCCGGCCGACGTGATCACCGTGCCCGGGCTGCTCGACCTGACCGCGCTGTGGGCGCTGCACGGGGTGGAGCGCCCCGACCTCAAGGACGACCCGGTCGTCCCGGCCACCCACCCGGCCTTCGCCGACCGGGAGACCCCGCGCAGCGTGTTCGCCACCCTGCGGGAGGGCGACGTGCTGGTGCACCACCCGTACGACTCGTTCTCCACCAGCGTGCAGCGGTTCATCGAGCAGGCCGCGTCGGACCCCAACGTGCTGGCCATCAAGCAGACGCTCTACCGCACCTCGGGCGACTCCCCGATCGTGGACGCGCTGATCGACGCGGCCGCGGCCGGCAAGCAGGTGGTCGCCCTGGTGGAGATCAAGGCCCGGTTCGACGAGCAGGCCAACATCCGCTGGGCGCGCGAGCTGGAGAAGGCCGGCGTGCACGTGGTGTACGGGCTGGTCGGGCTCAAGACGCACTGCAAGACCTCGATGGTGGTGCGCCAGGAGGGCGCCACGATCCGGCGCTACTGCCACATCGGCACCGGCAACTACAACCCCAAGACCGCCCGGCTCTACGAGGACATGGGCGTGCTCACCGCCGACCCGACGATCGGCGCCGACCTCACCGACCTGTTCAACTCGCTGACCGGCTACTCCCGCCAGACCTCCTACCGCAGCCTGCTGGTCGCCCCGTACGGGGTGCGCCGCGGCATCGTCCGGCGGATCGACGACGAGATCGAGGCGCACCGGGCCGGCGATCCGGCCGCCCGGGTCCGGATCAAGGTCAACTCGATCGTCGACGAGCAGGTGATCGACGCGCTGTACCGGGCCTCGCAGGCCGGCGTGCCGGTGGACGTGGTGGTGCGCGGGACCTGCGCGATCCGGCCGGGCCGGCCGGGGCTGAGCGAGAACATCCACGTCCGGTCGATCCTGGGCCGGTTCCTGGAGCACTCCCGGGTGTTCCACTTCGGTTCGGTTGACGAGTACTGGATCGGCAGCGCGGACATGATGCACCGCAACCTGGACCGCCGGGTCGAGGTGCTGCTGCGGGTGGCCGATCCGCGGCTGGCCACCCGGCTCAGCGACGTGCTGGACTCCTGCCTGGACCCGGCCACCCGGTGCTGGACGCTGAACGCCGACGGCTCCTGGCGGCCGTCCCCGGCGCCGGGCGCCGGGGCGAGCGTGGCGGTGCGCGACCACCAGGCCGAGATGATGCTGGCGCACGCGGTCTCCGCCGCCGCCGATGCCGAGTGAGGGGCCGATGAGCGAGCCTGCGAGCGGATCATCAGCACAGCGCCCGCGCGAAGCGCCGACCGAGCCCGGCGAGGCCCAGCGATGAGCCCGTTCGGACCGCGCGACGACACGACCGGCGCGGACGTGCTGGCGGCCGGTGCGGTGCTGTGGCGCCCCGGCCCGCACGGCCGCCCCGAGATCGCGCTGGTGCACCGCCCCCGCTACGACGACTGGGCCTACCCCAAGGGCAAGCTGGAGCGCCGCGAGTCGATGCCGTTCGCGGCGGTGCGCGAGGTGGCCGAGGAGACCGGGTTCCGGTGCCGGCTCGGCGCCCTGCTCGGCGACATCCGCTACCCGGTGCCGGAGGGCGACAAGCTGGTCCGCTACTGGGCGGCGCAGGTCCGCGCCGGGGAGTTCGTCCCCAACGACGAGGTCGACCAGCTGGTCTGGGAGTCCATCGACGGGGCCGCCGACCGGCTGTCCTACCGGCACGACCTGGAGGTCCTGCAGCGGTTCGTGGACACCGGCCCGCCCACCACGACGGTGGTGCTGGTCCGGCACGCCAAGGCCGGCAGCCGGGACGGCTGGCAGGGCGCGGACAGCCTGCGCCCGCTGTCGAACCGCGGCCGCCGCCAGGCCGGGGCGCTGGCCCCGTTCCTGGCCCTGTTCGGCCCGGACCGCCTGCTCAGCGCCCCGCCGGTGCGCTGCCGGGAGACGGTCACCCCGCTGGCCGACCGGCTCGACGCCGCCCCGGTCACCGACGAGCCGCTGCTCGGCGAGGCCGAGTACTGGGCCGACCCGACCGCCGGTCGCCAGCGCCTGCTCGCCCTGGCCGCGGAGCCCGGGGTGGTGCTGGTGTGCAGCCAGGGCGGGGTGATCCCGGACCTGGTGGGGGCGCTGGGCAAGCCGGCCGGCGTGGACCCGGAGGACGTGCCGGCGAAGAAGGCGAGCACCTGGGTGCTCACCTTCGTCGACGGCGAGGTCCGGACCGCCGACCACTACCCGCCCCCCGACGTCTGAGGACCGTCACGGGCACCCGGCGTGCGCCGGCTGCGGGAGCGGCTCGACGCCGCCGGCCGGCCCGGGGGCGGTCCGGTCAGGCGGTGGTGGGCAGGTGGGCCGGGCGGGTGGCCTCGAAGGCGCCGATGTCCTCGGCGTGGCGCAGGGTCAGCCCGATGTCGTCGAGGCCCTCCAGCAGCCGCCACCGGGTGTACTCGTCGATGGCGAACGGGACGGTGAGGTCGCGGGCCTGCACGATCCGCTCCCGCAGGTCCACGGTGACCTCGGTGCCGGGGTCGTTCTCCAGCAGCTTCCAGAGCAGTTCGACGTCGGGCTGGGCCACCTCGGCGGCCAGCAGCCCCATCTTGGCCGAGTTGCCGCGGAAGATGTCGGCGAACCGGGACGAGACGACCACCCGGAACCCGAAGTCCATCAACGCCCACACCGCGTGCTCGCGCGACGAGCCGGTGCCGAAGTCGGGCCCGGCGACCAGCACCGACCCCCGGCTGAACGGCTCGGTGTTGAGGATGAACGACGGGTCGTTGCGCCAGGCCGAGAACAGCCCGTCCTCGAAGCCGGTGCGGGTGACCCGCTTGAGGTAGACCGCCGGGATGATCTGGTCGGTGTCCACGTTGGACCGGCGCAGCGGGACGCCGATGCCGGTGTGGGTGGTGAAGGCGTCCATCAGGCCAGGTCCTCCGGGGAGCTCAGGGTGCCGCGCACGGCCGTCGCGGCGGCCACCAGCGGGGACACCAGGTGGGTCCGGCCGCCCTTGCCCTGGCGGCCCTCGAAGTTGCGGTTCGACGTCGAGGCGCTGCGCTCCCCGGGGGCCAGCTGGTCGGGGTTCATGCCCAGGCACATCGAGCAGCCCGCGGACCGCCACTCGGCGCCGGCCGCGCGGAACACCTCGTCGAGGCCCTCCGCCTCGGCCTGGAACCGGACCCGCATCGACCCGGGCACGACCAGCATCCGGACGCCCTCGGCGACCTTCCGGCCCTTGATCACGTCGGCCGCGGCGCGCAGGTCCTCCATCCGGCCGTTGGTGCAGGAGCCCACGAACACCGTGTCCACGGCGATCTCGCGCAGCGGCGTGCCGGCCACCAGCCCCATGTAGGACAGCGCCTTCTCGGCGGCCACCCGCTCGTTCTCGTCGACGATCCGCTGCGGGTCGGGCACCCGCTCGCCCAGCGGCAGGCCCTGGCCGGGGTTGGTGCCCCAGGTGACGAACGGGGTGAGCGCGTCGGCGTCGATCTCGACCTCGGCGTCGAACACCGCGTCGTCGTCGGTGCGCAGCTCGCGCCAGGCGGCGACGGCCTCGTCCCACTGCTCGCCCTGCGGGGCGCGGTCGCGGCCCTTCAGGTAGGCGAAGGTGGTCTCGTCCGGGGCCATCATCCCGGCCCGCGCGCCGGCCTCGATCGACATGTTGCAGACCGTCATCCGGGCTTCCATGGACAGGTTCTCCACGACGTTGCCGCGGTACTCCAGCACGTAGCCCTGCCCGCCGCCGGTGCCGATCTGGGCGATCACCGCGAGGATGACGTCCTTGCTGGTCACACCCTCGCGCAGCCGGCCGGTCGGGCTGCTGATGGTGATCGCCATGGTCTTGAACCGGCGCAGCGGCAGCGTCTGGGTGGCCAGCACGTGCTCGACCTCGGAGGTGCCGATGCCGAAGGCCATCGCGCCGAACGCGCCGTGGGTGGAGGTGTGGCTGTCGCCGCAGACCACCGTGGTGCCCGGCTGGGTGAGCCCGAGCTGTGGGCCGACCACGTGCACGATGCCCTGCTCGGCGTGGTTCATCGGGTAGAGCGGGACGCCGAACTCGGCGCAGTTCTTGCGCAGCGTCTCGACCTGGGTGCGCGACACCGGGTCGGCGATCGGCAGCTCGACGTCGGTGGTGGGGACGTTGTGGTCCTCGGTGGCCAGGGTCAGGTCGGTGCGCCGCACCGGGCGCCCGGCCAGCCGGAGCCCGTCGAAGGCCTGCGGGCTGGTGACCTCGTGCACCAGGTGCAGGTCGATGTAGAGCAGGTCGGGCTCGTCACCCTCGCCCGCCCGCACCAGGTGCCGGTCCCACACCTTCTCGGCCAGCGTGCGTCCCACGCGTCTCGCCTCCCTCGTCTCCCGCCCTCGGTGGCGGGGGCTCCCGCGGCGGCCGCCACATGGCGGTGGCGTCTCAGATAGCGGGAAGTTAGTATCGCCTCGTGAGACAGCATAGCGGGATCGGCGTGTTGGACAAGGCCGTGGGGGTGCTGCGGGCCGCGGCCGCCGAGCCGGTCGGGCTGTCCGAGCTGTGCCAGCGCACCGGGCTGCCCCGGGCCACCGCGCACCGGCTGGCCGTCGGGCTGGAGGTGCACGGGCTGCTGCACCGCGGTGCGGACGGTCGGTGGCGACCGGGCCCGACGCTCACCGAGCTCGCCGCCGGCGGCACCGACCCGCTGCTGGAGGCGGCCGCCGCGGTGCTGCCCCGGCTGCGCGACATCACCGGGGAGAGCGTGCAGCTCTACCGGCGCGACGGCGCCACCCACCGCATCTGCGTGGCCACCGCCGAACCGTCCAGCGGCCTGCGCGACACGGTGCCGGTCGGCGCGCGGCTGCCGATGACCGCGGGGTCCGGGGCGAAGGTGCTGGCCGCCTGGGCCGAGCCCGGCGTGCAGCGGGCGCTGCTGGCCGACGCGACCTACGGCGAGCGGGTGCTGATCGACGTGCGCCGGCGGGGCTGGGCGCAGAGCGTGGCCGAGCGCGAGTCCGGGGTGGCCAGCGTGTCCGCCCCGGTCCGGGACGGCTCCGGGCAGGTGGTGGCCGCGGTCTCGGTGTCCGGGCCGATCGACCGGATCGGTCGGCGACCCGGGGTGCGCTGGGCGGCCGACCTGCTCGCCGCCGCCGAGGCGCTGCAGCACCGGCTCTGACCCGCCCCGCTACCCGTTCGGAGTACGGGCGCGCGCTACCGTGGCCGCATCGGCCCGGTCCGGGGGGACGTGGCGCCGATCGAGACGAGGACGGGTGACGATGAGTTATTTCCTCGGCGTCGACGTGGGCACCACCCGAACCGCGGCCGCGGTGGGCCGGCCCGGTGGGCGCCCCGGCGAGAGCGAGATCGTCAGTCTGGGGGAACGGTCCAGCGCGGTTCCGTCGGTGCTGCACGTCGCCGACGACGGCGCGGTCCTGGTCGGCGACGCCGCCGAGCGCCGCGCGCTGTCCGACCCCGACCACGTGGTGCGCGAGTTCAAGCGGCGGATCGGCGACCCGACCCCGCTGGTCATCGGGGGCCGGCCGTGGACGCCCGAGGAGCTGTCCGCGCGCCTGGTGCGCTGGGTGGTCGAGCGGGTGGCCCAGCGCGAGGGCGGCGCGGCGTCCCGGATCGCGGTCACCCACCCGGCCTCCTGGGGGGCGCACAAGAAGGACCGGCTGGGCTCGGCGCTGGCCGCGCAGGGCATCCCGGTGAGCTTCCTGGCCGAGCCGCAGGCCGCTGCGCTGCACTACGCGGCGGCCGAGCGGATCGAGGCCGGCTCCACCATCGCGGTGTACGACCTGGGCGGCGGCACCTTCGACGCGGCCGTGGTGCACAAGGACGGCGCCGGCTTCGGCCTGCTGGGCCGGCCCGAGGGCCTGGAGCGGCTCGGCGGCGTCGACTTCGACGAGGTGATCTTCGAGCACGTCCGGCGCGGGCTGCCCGAGGCGTTCGACGGGCTGGACGACGCGGACCCGCGGACGCTGTCCGCGATCGCCGCGATCCGGCGCGAGTGCGTGGATGCCAAGGAGGCGCTGAGCAGCGACACCGAGGTCTCCATCCCGGTGCTCACCCCGGCCGCGCAGGGCGCGGTGCGGCTGCACCGCACCGAGTTCGAGGGGCTGATCCGGCCGCAGATCGAGGCGACCGTCGAGGCGCTGCGCCGGGCGGTCCACTCGGCCGGGCTGATCCCCGCGCAGCTCTCCGCGGTGCTGCTGGTCGGCGGGTCGTCACGGATCCCGCTGGTCGCCTCGCTGGTGTCCGAGCAGCTGGGCCGGCCGGTCGCGGTGGACGCCGACCCGAAGAACGCCATCGCGCTGGGCGCGGCGCTCTCGCTGACCCCGGCCGGGATCTCGGCCACCGGCGCCGCCGGCCGGGTGCCCACCCCCCGTCCCGCCCCCCGACCGGCCGCCGGGGGGCCGCTGCCGGGCGCGTTCACCGGGGCCGCGTCCTACAGCGGGGCCACCGAGGTCGTCCGCGCGGCCATCCCGCAACCCGCCCCGCAGCCTTACGACGGCTCGTACGACGCGACCGTCTACGGCAGCGCACGCGGCGGCTACGGACCGGGCGCGGACGGCGGCGCGACCGCGTTCGTGGGGTCGCCGTCACCGCGCGCGGGGGCGACCGGCAGCATGGTGACCCGAGCGGTCGCCTCCCCCGGACGGCCGTTGCCCTACCCTGATCGGCCGACCGTGAGTGCAGAGGACGCCGCCTTCGACCGCCCGCCCGGCGACAGCCATCGCCACACCGACGACCGCCCCGGCCGCGCGCCGGCGGCGCTGGTGGGCATGGGCGCCGCCGCCGCCGCGGTCGCCGTGATCGGCCTGGTGTTCCTGTGGCCGGGCCAGGACCCGGTCACCACCGACGCCGGGCGGTTCTCGCCGACCCCGCAGGGCCCGGTCGCGACCACCCCGCTCCCGCAGACGACCGAGCCGACCCCGGAGCCGACCGAGGAG
>DASQMQ010000423.1:0-11287 GCA_035645455.1 Pseudonocardia sp. | reverse complement strand
GCTGTACCTGCAGCACTTCGGCGACGCGCCGAGCGCCGCGGTGGAGCGGTGGATCGTCGGGAACGCGACCCCCGGCGTCGTCACCGACGCCGGGGGCCCCGTCGACCGCCTGCTGTTCACCGGCGGTCTCTGACCGGTCAGCCGGCCGGTGCGTAGCCCGCCGGGCGGGCGCTGAAACCGCCCCGGCCCCGGGTCCGGCTGCGCAGCCGGGTCGCGTACCCGAACAGCTCGGCCAGCGGCACGGTCGCGGTGACGACCACGCCGCCGGCCAGCGCGGCCGACCCCTCGATCCGCCCGCGCCGAGCCGCCAGGTCACCGAGCACGCCGCCCACGGCGTCCTCCGGCACGCTGACCGCGACCTCCGCGACCGGCTCCAGCAGCACCATCACGCAGCCGCGCAGGGCGGCCCGCAGCCCGAGGCGCCCGGCGGCCCGGAACGCCATCTCCGAGGAGTCCCGGACGTGGGTCCGGCCGTCGGTCAGGGTGACCCGCAGGCCGGTCACCGGGTGCCCGCCCAGCGGACCGTCGGCGAGGGCGTCCCGGCAGCCGGCCTCGACCGCCCGGACGTACTCGGCCGGCACCCGGCTCCCGACCACCGTCGAGGCGAACTCGAAGCCCGTCCCGACACCCGTCCCGACACCGTCGGGCAGCGCTTCGACGTCCAGCACGACGTGGGCGTACTGGCCCGCGCCGCCGTCCTGCTTGACGTGCCGGTAGAGCACCCCGGACACGCCGGTCACGACGGTCTCCCGCAGCGCCACCCGCGGCCGGCCGACGCCGATCTCCAGCCGGTGGTCCCGGCGGATCCGTTCCACGGCGACCTCCAGGTGCAGCTCACCCAGCCCGGACAGCACGGTCTGGCCGGTCTCCGGATCGGTGCGCACGGCCAGCGACGGGTCCTCCGCCACCAGCCGGGCCAGCGCCGCGGCCAGCCGGTCGGTGTCGGTGCCGCGCCGGGCCTCGACCGCGACCGAGACCAGCGGCTGCGCGCTCGCCGCCGGTTCCAGCTCCAGCGGCGCGTCCGGCGCGCACAGCGTCGTCCCGGTGGTGGCGGCCTTCGGCCCGACGACGGCCACGATGTCGCCGGCCACCGCCCGGTCGACCTCGACCTGGCGGTCGGCGTGCACCCGCAGGATGCGGGCGATCCGCTCGGTGCGCCCGGCCGCCACGTCCAGCACGACATCCCCCTTCCGCAGGGTTCCGGAGTAGATCCGCAGGTGGATCAGCCGCCCGCGGTCGGTCGAGGCGACCTTGAACACCAGCGACGCCAGCGGCGCGTCCGGGTCGGCCGCCGGCGATCCGCCGCGGACGTCCGACGGCGCCGGCAGGTAGGCGACGACCGCGTCGAGCAGCGGTTCGATCCCGCGGTTGCGGTACGCGGCGCCGCCCAGCACCACCAGGCCCTGCCCGTCCAGGGTCAGGTCGCGCAGCGCCGTCGCCAGCGTGCCGTCGCCGACGCCCGGGCCGCTGCCGAACTCGGCCAGCGCGCCCGGGTGCACCTCGGCCACCGCCTCCTCCAGCAGCGCCCGTCGGTGCCGGGCCTCGGCGCGCAGGTCGGCCGGGACCGGCCCCACGATGAGGTCGTCGGACCCGTCCGGCCAGACCAGCGAGCGCATGCCGACCAGGTCCACCACGCCGGTGAAGCCGGCCTCCCGGCCGATCGGCAGGTGCACCACCAGCGGCCGCGGGTGCAGCCGGGCCCGGATGGAGGCCACCGCGGCGTCCAGATCGGCGCCCGCGCGGTCCAGTTTGTTCACGAAGGCGATCCGCGGCAGCCGGTACCGGTCGGCCTGCCGCCACACCGACTCGCTCTGCGGCTCCACCCCGGCCACGGCGTCGAACACCGTGACCGCGCCGTCGAGCACCCGCAGCGAGCGCTCCACCTCGGCGGCGAAGTCCACGTGGCCCGGGGTGTCGATCAGGTTCAGCCGGTGCCCGGCCCAGGCGCAGCTGACCGCCGCGGAGAACACGGTGATCCCGCGGTCGCGCTCGATCGGGTCGAAGTCGGTGACGGTGGTGCCGTCGTGCACCTCACCGCGCCGGTGGGTGGCGCCGGTCAGGTACAGGATCCGCTCGGTGACGGTGGTCTTGCCGGCGTCGACGTGGGCGAGGATGCCCAGGTTGCGGACGGTGGTCGGGTTGCGGGTACGCACGGTCTGCTGCCCTTCGCGGAAGCGGGGTGGGACAGCGCGATTCCCGGACGAGGCCGGCCGCTGGTGCGGACGGGGTCAGGTGCTCGTCGCGGTGGCGGGGTGCCGGCCGCGCAGCCGGTACCCGGGCACCGGGGACACCAGGATCACCTCGTGCCCGGGGGCGGGGACGACGACAGCGGTGCGGTGACGCACGGCCGGCCCCCTCTCCCCGCAGGCCCGCGTCCGTCGCCGCGGGGTGCGGTGATCCTACGGAGGCCGCCGGATCCGGCGAACCGGTTTTCGCCCGCCGGGGTGGCGGACCCGGGGTTCAGGAAGGCCACCTTCCTGCCCGCACCGGACCTGAAGGTGGCCTTCCTGAACGTCGCCCCCCTCGGGAGGGCTTTTCTGTTCTTCGTGCTGGGAGCCGGCCAGCCGGCACGATCCGCGGCTGGACTACGCGGCCGGGGTGAGGACGTCGAAGCCGGTGTAGGGGATCAGGGCGTCCGGGATCCGCACCGAGCCGTCGGCCTGCTGGCCCTGCTCCAGCACCGCGACCAGGGTGCGCCCGATCGGCAGCCCGGAGCTGTTCAGGGTGGCCGCGAAGCCGCGGGTGCCGTCCTTGGCCCTGGTCCGGATGCCGGCCCGGCGGGCCTGGAAGGTGCCGAAGTTCGACGCCGAGGCGATCTCCCGGTACTTGCGCTGCCCGGGCAGCCAGACCTCGAGGTCGTAGGTCATCTCGGCGGAGAACCCGATGTCGCCGGCCGCCAGCTTCAGCACCCGGTAGGCCAGCCCGAGGCCCTGCAGCACCGCCTCGGCGTGCCCGACCAGCACCTCCAGCTGCTCCCGCGCGGTCGCCGCCTCGACGACGCGCACCAGCTCGACCTTGGAGAACTCGTGCATCCGGATCAGGCCGCGGGTGTCCTTGCCGTACGAGCCGGCCTCCGAGCGGAAGCACTGCGTGTGCGCGGTGTAGGCCAGCGGCAGGTCCGCGACGGCCAGGGTCTCCCGGGCGTGCAGGTTGGTCAGCGGGACCTCGGCGGTCGGGATCAGGTACAGGTCCCGGTCGCCGACCCCGGTCTTGAACAGGTCCTGCTCGAACTTGGGCAGCTGCCCGGTGCCGGTCATCGACTCCCGGTTGACCAGGGTGGGCACCGAGAACTCGGTGTAGCCGTGCTGCTCGGTGGCCAGGTCCAGGAAGTAGCGGGCCAGCGCGCGCTCCAGGGCGGCGCCGCGGCCGCGCAGCACGGCGAACCGCGGACCGGCCAGCTTGGTCGCCCGCGGCAGGTCCAGGATGCCCAGCCGCTCGCCCAGGTCGACGTGGTCCAGGGCGGCGAACTCCGGCTGCACCGGCTCGCCGTGCACCCGCACGACCTCGGCATCGTCCTCGCTGGCGCCGTCCGGGATCTCGTCCGCGGGCAGGTTGGGGATGCCCAGCAGCAGGTCGGTGAGCTCGGCGTCGAGCGCGCGGCTGTCCTGCTCGGCCGCGGCGATCACCGCCTTGAGGTCGCGGGCCCGCCCGACCAGCTCGGCCCGCTCGTCCGGGTCGGCGCCCTTGACCGCGGTGGCCACCCGCTTGGACTCCGCCCGCGCGTCGTCGCCGCGCTGGATCGCGGAGTTCCGCCCGGCCAGCAGCTTCTCCAGGGACGTCAGGTCCAGGCTGTGGCCGCGCCGGGCCAGCCGGCGGACGGCGTCGGTGGCGGGGTCGAGCAGGACGCGGGGGTCGTGCATCGGTCCAGGGTATCGGGGGTGGGCCAGCGGCTTTCCGGCGCGGCCCGCCCACCGCCTCCCCATCCGGAGGTGGCGGTGCCCCGGTGATCGTCGCAGGATGTGCCGCGTACCTGTGCCGTGTACCACTGTGCCGTGCACCACGCAGACAACGAGAGGCCCGACGCCGTGTCATCGTCTGTCCCCACCGCTGGTTCCACAGCCCCCACGGTCCCCTCCTACGCCTCGGGCACGTCGGACGTCGCGCTGCTCGGGGACACCATCGGCGACAACTTCGACCGGACGGTGGCCACCCACCCCGACCGGGAGGCGCTGGTGGAGGTGGCCACCGGCCGCCGCTGGACCTACCGGGAGCTGCGCGCGGAGGTCGACACGCTGGCCCACGGGCTGCTCGCGGCCGGGCTGACCAAGGGCGACCGGGTCGGCATCTGGGCGCCCAACCTCGCCGAGTGGACGATGGTCCAGTACGCCACGGCCAAGATCGGCGCGGTGCTGGTCAACATCAACCCGGCGTACCGGACCCACGAGCTGCAGTTCGTGCTCAACCAGGCCGGGATCGCCGTGCTGGTCGCCGCGTCCAGCTTCAAGACCTCCGACTACGCGGCGATGATCTCCGAGGTGCGCGGCGACTGCCCGGCGCTGCGCCAGGTGGTGCTGATCGGCACCCCGGACTGGGACGCCCTGGTCGAGTCCGGCCGCTCCGGCGACCCCGCGGTGCTGGCCGAGCGGCAGGCCGGGCTCAGCCCCGACGACCCGATCAACATCCAGTACACCTCGGGCACCACGGGCTTCCCCAAGGGCGCCACGCTGAGCCACCACAACATCCTCAACAACGGCTACTTCGTCGGCCGCGGCTGCGGCTACACCCCCGAGGACCGGGTGTGCATCCCGGTGCCCTTCTACCACTGCTTCGGCATGGTGATGGGCAACCTGGCGGCCACATCGCACGGCGCGACCATGGTCATCCCGGCGGCCGGGTTCGACCCGAAGGCGACGCTGGCCGCGGTGGCCGCCGAGCGCTGCACGTCGCTCTACGGGGTGCCGACGATGTTCATCGCCGAGCTGAACGACCCCGACTTCGACTCCTTCGACCTGTCCAGCCTGCGCACCGGGATCATGGCCGGCTCCCCCTGCCCGGTGGAGGTGATGAAGCAGGTGGTCGACCGGATGGGGATGACCGGGGTGACCATCTGCTACGGCATGACCGAGACCTCCCCGGTGTCCACCCAGACCGGCGCCGACGACTCCCTGGAGCGGCGGGTGTCCACCGTCGGGCGGGTGCACCCGCACGTCGAGGTCAAGATCGTCGACCCGGAGACCGGGCTGACCCTGCCCCGCGGCGAGCCCGGCGAGCTGTGCACCCGCGGCTACTCGGTGATGCTCGGCTACTGGGACGAGCCGGAGAAGACCGCCGAGGCGATCGACCGGGCCCGCTGGATGCACACCGGCGACCTCGGCGTGATGGACGACGAGGGCTACCTCAACATCACCGGCCGGATCAAGGACATGGTCATCCGGGGCGGCGAGAACGTCTACCCGCGGGAGATCGAGGAGTTCCTCTACACCCACCCGGACATCCTGGACGCCCAGGTCATCGGGGTGCCCGACGTCAAGTACGGCGAGGAGCTGTGCGCCTGGGTGACCCTGCGCCCCGGCGCGGCGGAGCTGACCGCGGAGCAGGTGCGGGAGTTCGCCACCGGCCGGCTGGCGCACTACAAGATCCCCCGGTACGTGCTGGTCGTCGAGGAGTTCCCGATGACCGTCACCGGAAAGGTGCGCAAGGTCGAGATGCGCGAGAAGAGCGTGCAGCTGCTCGACCTGGGGGAGGCGGCCCGGGTCCGCAACGCCTGACACCGCGCCCTCCCCGCAGCCGCTGCGCACGTCAGGACGTCGGCGCGGCGGCCCCGGGGTGTGCGGGGCGGCTTGGGCCATTCCGCGGACGGGCGGCCGGCCCGCTTGTCGGCCCGTTGGACGGCTGCGCGGAGGGCCGCCCGCGGTCTAGGCTTGGCCGACGCGCCCCGGTGCAGCTCGACGGGCAGGTGTGACGGCCCGAGGCATCCGAGGCGCGTTCGTCGTGCGGCCCATCGGGGGGTCGCGCTGCGCAGGGTCGATCGAGGAACGGGTGAGCAGGGTGCCGAGCGGCAGGGTCAAGTGGTACGACGCCGACAAGGGCTTCGGGTTCCTCGCCCAGGACGGTGGCCCGGACGTCTACGTCCGCAAGGCCGCCCTGCCGGCCGGGGTGGAGGGGCTCAAGCCCGGCCAGCGCGTCGAGTTCGGGATGGCCGAGGGCCGGCGCGGCCCGCAGGCCCTGTCGGTCCGGCTGGTGGACACCCCGCCCTCGGTCGTGGAGGCCGCCCGGCGCCCGGCCGAGGACCTGCACAGCCTGATCGAGGACATGATCGGGCTGCTGGAGACCAAGGTCCAGCCCGACCTGCGCCGCGGCCGCTACCCCGATCGCAAGACGGCCAAGCTGGCCGCCGAGACGGTCCGCACCGTCGCCCGCGACCTCGACGGCTGACCGGGGTCGTGCGCGAGTTTCATGCCTATGGGCATGAAACTCACGCACGAGTGCGGAGCACCCAGCTGGCCCGGATCGGGAACTGGATCTCCTCGGTCTCCGGGTCGATCTCCGGGGCCGGCCCGAACTGCTGCACCTGGGCCTCGATCAGCTCGGCCGACGGGGTGGGCAGCTGCAGGGTGTAGTCGCGGCCGGCGTCGGGGGGGAACAGCCGGCTGCGCTCGTCGACCTGCTGGCCGGCGTCGTCGCGGTAGCTGAACACGACGTGCCACGGGGTCTCGGCGACCTCGTCGGGCACGGTGATCCGCACCGGCGTCCCGGCCGGCACGGCCAGCTCGACCGGGGCGCCCGGCTCGGCGCACTCGCTGAGGTCCAGCTCGCAGTACTGGGTCGGGCCGGCCTGCACGGTGGCCGCCCCGGCGGCGAAGGTGACCTCCGGTGGCGCCGAGCTGCAGCCGGTGGCCAGGGCCGCCAGCAGGCCGGCCACCAGCGCGGCGGCCGGGACGGCGGATCGGCGGGGCACCCGGCCAGCGTACGGAAGCGGCTCAGCGCACCGCCGTGGCCGCGCGCGACCGCCGCGGCAGCAGGCTGCGGTTGCGGGTGACCAGCGCGGTCTGCAGCCCGACCACCGCCACCACGACCGCGATCACGGTGAATCCGAGCCAGTAGGTGTCGTGCGGCAGCAGCACGCCGAACACGCCGCCGAGCACCCAGGCCAGCTGCACCACCGTCTCCGAGCGGCCGAACGCCGACGCCCGCGACTCCTCGGGGAGGTCGCGCTGGATGACCGCGTCCAGGCAGACCTTGGCCAGCGCGCTGGCGGTCGAGCCGACCAGCCCGACCACCGCCGCGGTGGCGATGCCGGGGATCACCGCGGCCAGCACGGCGACCGCGACCGCCGCCCCGATGCAGGTCAGGATCACCCCGTCGGACCGGGTGAACCGCTGTCGGGAGCCGACCGCGTTGCCGGCGAACGAGCCGATCCCGGCCGCCGCGCCGACGATGCCGATCAGGTACAGCTGCTGCCCCCCGTCCGGGGCCGGGGCGCCGGCCGCCGCGGCCTGCGCCTCGCTGGCCCCCTTGACCACGAACGCCACGAACAGCGTGAGGAACCCGGTCAGGATCTTGATCGCGCCGTTGCCCCACAGCGCCACCGAGACGGCGTGGCTGCGCATCGGCCGGCGCCGCGACCGATGGGTGCTGCGCAGCGCGGCCGGGACCTCGCCCGCGGTGGACTCCACCCAGCGCGGGATGCGCAGGCACAGCACCGTGCCGACGACCCCCAGCACGCCGGTGTAGATCAGCGCGCCGGGCGAGTCCCACAGCCACGCCACCCCGGCCGCGATCCCGCCGAACACCCCGCCCGCGGCCAGCCCGAACGCGGTCAGCCGGGAGTTCGTGGCCACCAGCGTGATCCCCGAGGGCAGCACCCGCGGCGTCACCGCCGCCTTGAGCACCACGTAGGTCTTGCTGAGCACCAGCATCCCCAGCGCGCACGGGTAGAGCAGCCAGGAGTCGTAGTTGAAGGCCAGCACCACGGCCAGCAGGGCCCGCCCGGCGAAGGACAGCGCCAGCGCCGCCCGCCGGCCCCGCTGCACCCGGTCCAGCATCGGCCCGATGACCGGCGCGACCAGCGCGAACGGCGCGACGGTGATGGCCAGGTAGAGCGCGACGTTGGTCTTGCTCTCCGCGGTGGCGGCGGCGAAGAACAGCGTGTTGGCCAGCGCGACGGCCACCGCGGCGTCGACGGCGTAGGTCAGCATCGTGGCGTAGGTGAGCGCGGTCAGGCCGGACCGGTCGGCGCCGTCGGCGTGCGCGGCCCGCTGGAACGCGGCGAACCCGCTGCGGGTGAGCTGCCGCCCGCGCAGCGCAGCCACCCGGGTGACGGTCAGCTTGCGGGGCATCCGCACCGGCGGGGCGGCCCTGGTGGAGGCGGTCGGCGCGGTCGGCGCGGTCGGCGGGGGACCGGCGTCGCTCCACGGCACCTCGGCCCCGCCCGGGGCCACCGCCGCCGGCTCGGGGGCGGGTCGGGTGGCCGGCGACCAGCGCGGGGCCGGCGGGGGCGTGCGGCGGTGCGCGGCGGGGTCGTAGTCGGGGTCGTCGTGCCACGGGTAGCGCCGTCGGGGGCGGTACTGCTCCGGATCCGGCTCGGGGGCCGGGGAGTCGGATCGGGCCACCCGCTCATTCTGACCCATGGACGGGCGCGCCGAGGCCCGCGTGCCGGGGGAGTCCTCACGGTTGCGGGACGAACCGGACGCGGAAGGTCGCCGGCCAGTACTTCCCGGTCAGCAGGAACTCCCCGGCGCCGAGGTGGGCGATCCCGTTGAGCACGTCCGTGCCGGCCCGGCGGTCGGCGGCCAGCAGCCCGGTCGCGTCCACCACCGCGGTCACCGCGCCGGTCACCGGGTCGATCCGGACGATGTCGTCGGTCTGCCAGACGTTGGCCCACACCTGCCCGTCGACGCACTCCAGCTCGTTGAGCGCGGTGACCGGCCAGCCGTCGAGGGCGACGGCGACCGAGCCGGTCTCGGTGAAGTCCACCGGATCGTGGAAGCGCAGCCGGTCGGTGCCGTCGCTGCGCACCAGCCGGTCGCCGTCGCGGCACAGGCCCCAGCCCTCGCCGTCCACCGGGACCTCGCGCAACCGGGTCAGGCTCGCCCGGTCCCACTCGATCGCCACGCCGTCCTGCCAGGTCAGCTGCCAGATCCGGTGGTCGACGACGGTGATGCCCTCGCCGAAGTAGCCGCCGGGCACCGGGACCGCGCGGCGCACCGCGCCGGTCGCCGGGTCCAGCTCGCGGAGCTGGGACTCCCCGACCCTGCCGGTGCCCTCGTAGAGCACCGGGCCGGCGATCTCGAAGCCCTGGGTGAACGCCGCCGGGTCGTGCGGGACCTCGGCGAGGACGGTCGGGCGCAGCCGCTCGACACCGGCGTCGGGGGGTGCGCCGGCCGCGCCCATGCAGCCGGTGGCGGCCAGCGCGCCCATGGCCAGCGCGGCCGCCCCGGCGCGGGTGCGTGCGCGGCGGAGGGCCATGGCGGGCAGGGTGGCACAATCGGCCGGGTGAGCGCCCCGCCAGTCGTGAATCCGCCCGAGCGGCTCGTCGACGCGGTGGCCCTGGCCAGGGCAGCCGCCGAGGAGGAGGCCGCCGTCGAACTGGGGGCCGCCGCCTCCGCCGCCTCGGCGGTCGGCGAGCACCTCGACGCCGTCGACGAGAGCGCCGAGGGCACCGGGGCCGTGGTCACCCACCACTTCGCCGCGGTCCGCGGCGGCTACCGCGGCTGGCACTGGGCGGTCACCCTGGCCGGCGGCGGCGGCGCCGGGCCGATCACGGTCAGCGAGGTCGTGCTGCAGCCGGGCCCGGACGCGCTGGTCGCGCCCGCCTGGGTGCCCTGGGAGGAGCGGGTCCGCCCGGGCGACCTGGGTGTCGGCGACCTGCTGCCCACCACGGCCGACGACGACCGCCTGGTCCCGGCCTACCTGTACTCCGACGACCCGGCCGTCGAGGAGGTCGCCGTCGAGCTCGGCCTGGGCCGGGTGCGGGTGATGTCCCGGGAGGGCCGCGAGGAGACCGCGCAGCGCTGGCACGACGGCCCGCACGGGCCCGGCACCGACATGGCCCGCGCCGCCCCGGCGCAGTGCGGGACCTGCGGGTTCTTCCTGCCCGTCGCCGGGTCGCTGCGGGCCGCCTTCGGGGTCTGCGGCAACCGCTACGCCCCCGCCGACGGCTCGGTGGTGGCCGTCGAGTTCGGCTGCGGCGCGCACTCCGACGTCGTGCTGGAACCCAGCTCGCCGGTGGCGGTGGCCGAGCTCGTCTACGACGACGGCGTCGACCTGGAGCCGGCCGGCACGGGCGCCGCGCCGCAGTAGTGGGCGATCCCTTCGGGACCGCCGCACTGCGCGCGGCGGTCCTCGACGCCTGGGCGGCCTCGCCCACCCGCTTCCGCGAGGACGCCAACGCCGAGGAGGACCTGCGGCTCGGCGGGTACGCCGACGCCTGGCTGGTCGAGCTGGCGCAGAACGCCGCGGACGCGGCCCGCGCGGCCGGGGTGCCCGGCCGGCTGGCCCTGGCGCTGGTCGAGCTGCCGGGGTGGGTCGAGCTGCGGGTGGCGAACACCGGTGCCCCGCTGGACGCCGCCGGGGTGGCCGCGCTGGCCTCGCTGCGCGCCTCGGCCAAGCGCGACGACTCCGGTGCGGTCGGCCTGTTCGGCGTCGGCTTCGCCGCGGTGCTGCCGCTGTCGGACGCGCCCCGCGTCGTCAGCCGGGTGGACGGGGCCTGGGGCGGGGTGGGCTTCTCCGCCGACCGCACCGCGCAGGCCGTGGCCGGGCTCCCGGGGCCGGCCGCCGAGCTGGCCCGCCGCGGTGAGCCGCCGGTGCTGCGGCTGGTCTGGGACCTCGCCGAGCTGGTCGCCGAGGTCGGCGCGCCGGGCGTCCCGGTTCCGCCGGAGGGCTACGACACCGAGCTGCGGCTACCGCTGCGCCCGGGTGTGGACGGCACCGCGCTCCTGCAGCGCGCCGCGGCCACCGCGGCCGACCTGCTGCTCGCGCTCCCGGACCTGGTCGAGATCGCCGTCGCCGACCGGGAGCCGGTCCGCCGCGCGCCGGGGCCCGGTCCGGACGAGGTCACCGTCGGCGGGCAGCGCTGGCTGCTGGCCCGCCGCACCGGCACCCTCGACGAGCAGGCCGCCCGCGGGCAGGCCGCCGAGCAGCGCGGCCGGCGCAGCTGGTCGGTGTGCTGGGCGCTGCCGGTCACCGCGGACGGCGACCCGTCCCCGGTCGTGGACGACGTCCTGCACGCGCCCACGCCGACCACCGAGCGGCTCGGCCTGCCCGCGCGGCTGATCGCCACCGTGCCGGTGGAGCCGGACCGGCGCCGGGTCCGCCCGGGCCCGGCCACCGACGCCGTGCTGGCCGG
>DASQMQ010000422.1:0-2354 GCA_035645455.1 Pseudonocardia sp. | reverse complement strand
AGGCCGTCGGCGTCAGGCGCCCTCGGCCGGCGCGCGCCGCAGCAGTGCCGGGAACATCTGGGCGCCCGACCCGAGCGCGGCGACCCGGTCGCCCGGGTTGGACAGCCGGCAGCGGGCCAGCGACAGGCACCCGCAGCCGATGCACGAGTCCAGCCCGTCGCGCATCGCCTCCAGGGCCTTGATCTGCTCGTCCAGCCGCCGGCGCCAGCTGCGCGAGAGCCGGGTCCAGTCCGCCCGCGTCGGGGTGCGCCCGTCCGGCAGCGTGTCCAGCGCCTCGCGCACCTCCTCCAACCCCACCCCGATGGTCCGGGCGGCGCGGATGAAGGCCAGCCGCCGCAGCACGGACCTCTGGTAGCGGCGCTGCCCCCCGGAGGTGCGGGTGGTGCGCAGCAGGCCCTCCCGCTCGTAGTACCGCAACGCCGACGGCGGGAAGCCGCTGCGCCGGGCGACCTCACCGATGGTCAGCAGGTCCCGCGCGTCCATCCGCACCCACCTCGTCCGATCCTTGACCTGTACCTGACTTCAAGTCGCACAGTACGAGCATGACCACGCAGACCGCCATCGTCACCGGTGCCGGCCAGGGCTTCGGCCTCGCCCTCACCACCGCACTCGCCCACCGCGGCGCCACCGTCGTCGCGTGCGGCCGCGACCCCGCCCGTCTGCGGGCGGCGACCGGCGGGCTGCCGGGGGTGCTCGCCCTGCCCGGCGACGTCACCGATCCCGGGTTCCGCGGCGACCTCGTCCGGGCCGCGGGGGACCGGCTCGACCTGCTGGTCCACAACGCCGGCGAACTCGGCCCGGCACCCCTGCCACCCCTGGCGCGTTACCCGCTCCCCGCCCTGCGCGCGGTGCTGGAGACCACCCTGCTGGCGCCGCTGGCGCTCACCCAGCTCGCGCTCCCGCAACTGCGCACGGCCGGCGGCACCGTCGTCACGCTCAGCTCGGACGCCGCCGTCGAGGCCTACCCGGGCTGGGGCGGCTACGGCAGCGCGAAGGCCGCACTCGACCAGCTGGCAGCCGTGCTCGGCGCCGAGGAGCCGGCCCTGCACGTCTACGCCTTCGACCCGGGCGACATGCGCACCGAGATGCACCAGCGGGCCTTCCCCGGGGAGGACATCTCCGACCGCCCGGAGCCCGCGACGGTCGTACCCGCGCTGCTGCGCCTGCTGGACGGGCGCCCGCCGGGCGGTCGCTACCGGGCCGCCGACCTCGCCGCGCCCGCCGGCAGGACGCCATGACCGGGATCGCCGTGGACGTGCCGGCCGAGTTGTCCGCCGTCGAGCCACCGGAGGCCCGGGGCCTGGCCCGCGACCAGGTCCGGCTGCTGGTCGCCGAACCGGATCGGCTGCGGCACCTGCGCTTCACCGACCTGCCGAGCGCCCTGCGTCCCGGCGACCTGCTCGTGGTCAACACCTCCGACACCGAGCCGGCCGCGGTCGACGGCCACCGCCCGGACGGGCGGCCGGTCGCCGTGCACGTGTCCGGACCCGCCCCGGCCGGCGACGGCTGGATCGTCGAACTGCGCGCCACCGACGGCGCCCGGGTCCACGACGCCGCGGCGGGCGAGCGGATCGAGCTGCCCCGCGGTGTCGTCCTGACCCTGCTCGCCGGCCACCCCGACGCGACCGTCGGCTCGGGCAGTCGGCTCTGGCTCGCCGGCTTCGACCCCGGGTCGGTCCCCGGCCCCCGGCCGGCCGGCGACCTGCCTTCCTACCTGCGCACCGCCGGCCGTCCGATCCGCTACTCCTACCTGCGCGGATCCTGGCCGCTCGGGCACTACCGGACGGTGTTCGCCGAGCCGGACGGCGGCTTCGCCAGCGCCGAGATGCCCAGCGCAGCCCGCCCGTTCACCCCCGCCGTGCTCGACGGCCTGGCCGCGCGCGGTGTCGCCGTCGCCCGGGTGGTCCTGCACACCGGGGTGTCGTCACCGGAGGCCGGCGAGACCCCGCTGCCCGAGCGGTTCACCGTTCCGCGGGCCACCGCCCGCGCCGTCGAGGCCACCCGGGCAGCCGGTGGTCGGGTGGTCGCCGTGGGCACCACCGCCACCCGGGCGCTGGAGACCGTGGCCGATCCGGGTGGCCGGGTGCGCGCCGGGCGGGGCTGGACCGATCTGGTGCTCGGCCCGGACCGCCCGGCCCGGGCGGTGGACGGCCTGCTCACCGGCTGGCACGAGCCGCAGGCCTCGCACCTGCTCCTGCTGGCGGCGGTGGCCGGACCCGCCCTGGTCGACCGGGCGTACGCGGCCGCTGTCGACCGCGGGTACCGCTGGCACGAGTTCGGCGACTCCTGCCTGCTGCTGCCCGGGCCGGCCTCCGCTCGGCGCGCCGGCTGACCGCTGGTCCCGTCGTCGCCGG
>DASQMQ010000421.1:0-15160 GCA_035645455.1 Pseudonocardia sp. | reverse complement strand
TGCCGGGGCTGTTCGGGCCGCCGGTCCCGGTCTCCGCGGACGCCCCGTTGTTCGACCGGCTCCTCGGCCTCAGCGGGCGCGATCCGGGCTGGCAGCCACCCGCCTCGGACCGTGGCTGAGGGTTGAGGAATCGTCCGACTGGTCACTCCGCCACGTGGAGACCTCGCGCCCGTCGCCGGTGACAGCCCCCTCGGCACTCGCGTCGCCCGACCGGAAGGTCCCACCGGACGCCGGCCGCCGCGCCCTCATCCTGCTCGCGGTGGCCGTCGGCCTCATGGCGGTCCTGCTGGGGCTGGGCTTCCTGCTGACCACCACCGGCCTCGGAGCCGCGGTCGGCGCGGCCGACCTCGCGGCCCTGCAGTGGCTCGTGGACCGGCGCACCGCCGGGATGGACAGCGCCACCACGGTGATGTCCGGGTTCGCCTCGACCACCGTGGTCCTGGTGGCGGGCCTGGTGGTCGCGCTGGTGGCGTCCCGGGTGCTGCGCCGGTGGTGGCCTGCGGTCCTCATGTCGCTCGCCCTGCTCGGCGAACTGGCGCTGTTCATCAGCTCGGCGCAGATCGTCGGCCGGGAGCGACCGGCGGTGCCGCACGTCGACCCGGCACTGCCCCCGACCTCCAGCTTCCCGTCCGGCCACACCGCCGCGGCGATCTGCCTCTACGGCGGGGTGGCCGCGATCGTGCTGATCACGGCCCGGGGCTGGTGGCGGTGGCTGGTGCTGGCCGTCGCGGTGCTGGTGATGCTGGCCGTGGCGGTGGCCCGGGTCTACCGGGGCGCGCACCACCCGTCGGATGTGGTGGGCTCGATGCTGCTCGCGGTGCCGTGGCTGCTCGCGGTGGTGTACACCGTCCGGCCCACCCCCGCGCTCCGGTAGCGCTCAGCCGCCGCCCTCGCCGCCGCCCTCGCCGCCGCCCGCACCGCCGCCACCGCCGAGCCGCACCCGGACGACCACCTCGGAATCGGTGACCTCCTGCACCCCGACCGTGAAGTCCCCGGCCGCGGTCTCCCCGCCCACCGGCACCCGCACGGTGTTGCCGGCCACCTCGATCGTGGCGAACCCGGCGTCCACGCCGACCAGCCGCGCGGTGATGCCCAGCACCGATACCTGCCCACCGTCGCCGCGGGCGAAGGTGATCGTGCAGCCGTCCAGCCCGCAGTCGGTGCGCGAGCCCTGGCCGTCACCTCCGCCGCAGGCGGTGAGGGTCAGCGCGACCAGGAGAGCGGCGATGGCGGCGCGCAGCGGACGCGGACGGGCCAGGAGTGACGATTCGGGCACGTGCCGAGCCTAGGGGGCGTACGTCGGGCACGAGGGGGGAGCCCGGATGGGCGTGCGGGCTGGCCCGGACGGTTGGGGTGGCGCCGTGCCGCCGTCCTCCGGGATCAGGTGTAGCGGATCCCGCTGCGGCCAGATCGGGTCCAGGTTCGTTGAGGCTCGGCTCTGTGGGGCTGTTGTTCTTGGATGGTGTGGCTGGGTTGGCAACCGTCCCCCACGCGCTGTACCCCGAATCATCCACAATCCGCGCCGTTCCTCGGGTGAGGACCAGCTTGTGCTCAGTTGTCCACAGGCTCGAATTTGTTCTCGACGTCGAACTTCTGTTCCCCTAGAATCGAAGTATGACACCGGACCCACTCGCCGAAGCGGAGGCCTCCTTACGGGAGGCTCTCGTGCTGTTGCGCGGGCCGGGTCTTTCCTCTGGTGAATTGATCGAGACGCTGACATCAACCCGGGAACTCGGACGACTGGTCGAGCAGGTCCGGGTGGAGACCGTGGCGGCGTTGGAGCGCGGTGGGGTGTTCGCCGAGCACGGTTACCGCCGACCCGATTCCGCGGTGGCGGACCTGCTCACCCTGGACCGCGGGGATGCCCGGCGGGTCGCGGTCGCCGCGGAGCAGGTGTGTCCGCGGACCGATCTGCAGGGGCAGGAGTTGCCGCCCCGGCTACCCGCGATGGCGGCGGCGTTCTCGGCTGGTGCGGCGTCCGTGGAGCACGTGGTGGTGGCGGCGACGTTGCTGCACGGTGCGGCCGCTGCCCGTCTGTCCCCGGAGGTGTGGGCCGGGGCCGAGGAGCAGATCGCCGGGGTCGCCGACGAGTGCACCCCGTCCGAGCTCGACCGGTGGGGCGCCCGGTTGATCGAGGCGCTCGACCAGGACGGCGCCCAACCCGACGACCGGTCGCCCGCGCAGGTCAACGAGCTGCGAGTGCTGCGACGCCGGGGTGGGGGTGGGCGGATCGTGGGGCGGTTCGACGACGCCGCTCGATTCGCCGTGATCGCCGCCGTGCTGGACGCGAAGTCGGCGCCGTTGACCGGTGAGGACTCCCGCACCCTGGAACAGCGCCAGGCGGATGCGTTGGTGGAGGTGGTCGGGTTCGTCGCCGACCACGGCGACGCCCGGGTGTTGCCGGGGGTGGGTGGGCAGCGGCCGCAGGTCACGGTGATCGTGGAGTTGGCGGATCTGGAGAACCGGGCCCGTGCGGCTTGCCTGGACCTCGGCGGCACCCTGACCCCCACCGCTTTGCGGTTGCTGTGTTGCGACGCCACCGTGATCCCGGTGGTGATGAACGGTGCCGGGCAGCCGTTGGATGTGGGTCGGGCGACCCGCACCATCCCCGACGGCTTGCGCCGGGCGGTGGCCGTGCGGGACCGGGGGTGTGCGCATCCCGGGTGTGACCGGCCACCGACGTGGTGCGAAATCCACCACATCAAAGAATGGTCGCGGGGTGGGGAGACCCGGCTGGACAATCTGGTTATGTTGTGCCGGGTGCATCACCGGGAGATTCATTCCACCGACTGGGCCGTACGGATAGCGCCGGACGGACTTCCGGAGTTCCGGCCCCCGACTTGGATCGACCCGCAACAACGGCCCCGGCGGAGTCGCCACGCCCGACCACTCAACAAATCCGATCGGCCATGCCCGGTCCACCGCACCAGACCGACCCGAACACTGGTCAGCCATGAATGACGTCCGCACCCCGACCGCTCGAGCGGACGCAGACCTGCCCAATCCTGCCGAACTCCGTGCGCACGGACGTGGTGGACGATGCCTCCGGGCCTCCGGGCCTCCGCGTCAGCTCAGCCGCTGCTGCAGGTGGATGGTGACCTCCTCGCCCGCCCGGCTCTTCCCGATCGCCTTGCACACCGCCGCGCGCAGCGGCAGCCAGTGCGGGCCGTCGCCGGACGGCATCAGCGTCGCTTCCAGCGCCCGGCCGTCGATCGTGCCGGCGACCTTCACCGCGCGCCGGGTGCCGAGGGCCTCCGCCGACCCGGGGACGGTGACGAAGGTGGCGAAGGCGCCGTCCTTCTCGATCGGTGCGATGAACGTCATGTCCAACGGCGGGACGGTGTTCGGCGAGCTGCTCACGGTGCCTCCTGGGCTGTGCGGCGGCCGACGGGGCCGTCTGGGAGGTGGACCTGACCGCGGTCCGGAACTCATCGCGTTCCGCTCGTCGGAGTAGGGACGGACGTCCCGCAGAACGGGCCGCTCGCCCCTGTCGGCGGGGACGCGGTCGCGGGATCGTCGGCCGTGGGGAAGGAGCGCGTGATGGAGGAGCGGACGACCGGTGGGACCACGCCGCTGCCCGGCCGGGTGGTGGCTCCGCGCCAGGAGCGGGCGGGGGCGGTGCCGGCCGGTCCGGGGCGAGCCGATCTCGCCCGGGCCGTGGAGACCGCGCTGCGGGCGCCGTCGGTGCACAACACCCAACCCTGGCTGTGGCGGATCGGGACCGACGCGATCGAGCTGCACACCGACCGGTTCCGACACCTGGCCGCCACCGACCCCGACCGGCGCGATCTCGTGGTCAGCTGCGGGGCGGCGCTGCACCACCTGCGGGTCGCGCTGGCCGGCTCCGGCACCGCCACCGAGGTCGCGCGGCTGCCCGACCCGGAGGACCGGTCGCTGCTGGCGGTGGTCCGCCCGGTGGCGGGCGCGCCCGATCCGGCGCTGGCCGCACTGGCCCCGGCGATCCCGCTGCGGCGCACCGACCGGCGCCGGCTGAGCCACCGGGCGGTCCCGGCCGACCTCGTCGCGGAGCTGGTCGACCGGGCCGGTGGCGAGGGCATCCTGCTGGTTCCGGTGACCGGACCGGGCCGCCGCGACCGGCTGCTGGCCGCGCTGGCCGAGGCCGCGGTGCTGCAACGCACCCGCCCCGGGTACGCCGCCGAGCTGCAGCGCTGGAGCCACCGGCCCGAGCACGCCCGGGACGGCGTCCCGGCTGCCAACGTGCCGCCGCCACCGGTCGGGTCCAGCCACAGCCCGCAGCAGCGCCGGTTCGGCCGCTGCGACCTGGCGCAGCCGCCGACCCAGGCCGGCCGGCACCCCGACGACGACGGCTCGGTGTTCCTCGTGCTCGCCACCGCAGGGGACAGCCCGCTCGACCGGCTGCGGGCCGGGGAGGCGGCCAGCGCGGTGCTGCTCGCCGCGACCCGCGACGGCCTGGCCACCACCCCGTTCAGCCAGCCCGTCGAACTCGGCGAGAGCCGGCTGCCGCTGGCCCGCGACGTCCTGCGCATCCCCGAACAGGCCCAACTGGTGCTGCGGATCGGCTGGCCGGTTCCCGGGGCCGGACCGATCCCGGAGTCGCCCCGGCGCCGGCTCCGCGCCGTGCTGCTCGGTCCGGACTGACGGCGGGCCCGGACTGCTCGGGCCCCGGCTCGACCGGACGTCGGGCCGGAGACGTCGGGCCGGAGACGTCGGGCCGATCGGGCCCGGCTGATCAGCGGCGCCGGGCGGGCTCGGGCCCGGACCGGGGTGAGCGGGCAACGGGGCGACGACGGCCCGGGGCGGTCCGGTCAGCGCCGCCCGCTCGCCGGGGTGCAGAGCTCCGGGCGGCGCCTCCGGCACGCCGGAGCCGAACGGACCCTTCGCGCAGACCCGGGGCGGCGCTACCGTCGGCGCGTGCCCATCACCGTGTTCCTGCTCGACGACCACGAGATCGTCCGGCGCGGTATCGCCCAACTGCTGGAGAGCGAGGACGACATCGTGGTGGTCGGCGAGGCGGGGACCGCCGCCCAGGCGATCGCCCGGGTCCCGGCGCTGCGCCCGGACGTGGCGATCCTGGACGTGCGGCTGCCCGACGGCGAGGGCGTGTCGGTGTGCCGGGAGCTGCGGGCCACGATCGACCCGCCGCCGGCCTGCCTGATGCTGACCTCCTACTCCGACGACGAGGCGCTGTTCGGCGCGATCATGGCCGGGGCCTCGGGGTACCTGCTCAAGCAGGTGGCCGGGGTCGACCTGGTCGGCGCGGTGCGCACGGTCGCGGCCGGCGGCTCGCTGCTCGACCCGCGGGCGACCGGGCTGGTGCTGGAGCGGCTGCGCAAGGGCGAGGAGCCCGAGGACCCGCGCTACGCCTCGCTCAGCCCGCAGGAGCGGCGCATCCTGAGCCTGATCGCCGACGGCATGACCAACCGGCAGATCGGCGCGGCGATGTTCCTGGCCGAGAAGACGGTCAAGAACTACGTGTCCTCGCTGCTGCACAAGCTCGGCTTCGCCCGGCGCACCGAGGCCGCGGTGTACGCGTCCGAGCGCAAGCGCTCGACGCACGACGAGGGGTAGCTACCCCTGCGCACCGGCCCGGGAGGCGGCCGTGGTCGCGCCGCGGCCGGCGCTCGCCGGGCAGACCACGACCGGGCAGGGCGCGAACTCCACCAGTCCCCGGCTGGTCGAGCCGAGCAGCATCTCCCCGGCCGGCGCCTGCTGGTCGCGCTGGCCGACGACCAGGGCGCGGGCGGTCTCCGCGTGGTCCAGCAGCACCCGCAACGCCGTGCCCTCCTCGACCGAGCAGCGGATGCGGACGTCCGGGTGGCGCTCCTGCGCGGCCGCGGCGACCCGGTCCAGCTCGGCCCGGGCGTCGGCGACGATCGCGCCCCAGCCCTCGTGCCGGCGGCGCAGCGCCCCGCCGGCCTCGGACACGTCGGTGAACGCGTGCACGGCCAGCACCTCGGCCCCGGCGGCGAGGGCCACCTCGGCGCCCAGGTCGAGCGTCCGCACCCCGGCGGCGGACCCGTCGGTGCCGACCACGACCGGGCCGCTGCGCGGTGGCGGCAGCTGCGGCGCGCTGCCGCGGATCACCGCGACCGGGCACGGCGCGTGCGAGACCAGCGCCAGCCCGACGTGCCCGGCCAGCATCCCCGACGAGGCGGCCTCGCCGTAGCTCCCGACGACCAGCATGGCCGCCCCGACGGCCCGGTCCAGCAGCAGCCGCTCGGCCGCCCCGCTGACCACCTCGGTGTCGGTGGCGTCGGCGCCCGACCGGACCGCGGCGGCGGCCACCTCGCGCAGCCACTCCGGCGGCGTCGGCGCCGGATCGTCCTCGTACCCGGGCACGACGTGCACCAGGTGCAGCGGGCAGCGCCGGGCCGCGGCCAGGTCGGCCGCCCACTCGGCGGCATCGCGCGCCGAGTCCGAGGCGTCCACCCCGACGACGACGGGGCGCGGATCCGGTCCGGTGCTGGTCATCTCGGTCCTCCCGACGGCGGCGTCCTACCGGCCAACCCTCCCCCGTCCGCCCCCGGGGTGCCAGTGCCGAGCGGCCGCCGGCCGGGTGACGATCGTCGGGCGACCGCGAGCGGGTGCCGCCCCGGGCCCGGGATCAACCCGGTCCGGGCGGTCCGGCCTCGGCGACGGCGTCGGCGAAGCGCCCCAGCATCCCGGCGAAGGTGGCGACGTCGGCGGCCGGCCAGTCGGCGAGGATCCCCCCCAGCCAGGCCAGCCGGAAGGCCAGCGCGCTCTCCCGCAGCGTCGAGCCGGCGGCGGTCAGGTGGATGACGCTGCGGCGGGCGTCCGCGGCCGACCGGGCCCGCTCGACCAGCCCGGCCCGCACCGCCCGGTCCACCAGCCGGCTGGCCGTGGACGCCTCGACCGCGAGCTGCCCGGCGATCCCGCCGACCGCCAGGCCGTCCGGTCCGGCCCGGGCGCACACCTCGACCACCAGCACGCTGGACATCTCGACGCGGCGCCCGTCGTGGTCGACCAGCCGGGTGTGCTCCGGGCTCCACAGCCGCCGCAGCCGCACCAGGGCGTCGTCGGCCCGGCCGAGGTCGGCGGAGCGCGGCAGGTCGGGCATATGTGTACCGTACAGACATGCCTCCCGTGCTGGTGACCGGAGCGACCGGCAACGTCGGTCGCCCGGTGACCGTCGCGCTGGTCGCGGCCGGCCGGCAGGTGCGGGCGGCGCACCGGCACCCGACGGACGCCGCGGCCGTGCCCGGCGCCGAGCCGGTGGCGTTCGACTTCACCGCCCCGCGCACCTGGCCGGCCGCCTTCGCCGGGGTGGAGACCCTGCTGCTGGTCCGCCCGCCCGAGATCAGCGCCGTCCGGCGCGACCTGCTGCCCGCCCTGGACGCCGCGCGCACCGCCGGGGTCCGCCACGTCGTGTTCCTGTCCCTCGCCGGCGCCGATCGCATCCCCGTGCTGCCCCACGCCACCGTCGAGAAGTGGTTGCGCGGCTCCGGGCTGCAGTGGACGTTCGTGCGCCCGTCGTTCTTCATGCAGAACCTCTCCACCACCCACGCCGGCGACATCCGCGCGGGCACGCTGAACGTCCCGGCCGGGAACGGGCGCACCGCGTTCGTCGACGCGCACGATGTCGCCGCGGTGGCCGCCGCCGCCCTGCTGGACCCGGCGCGGCACCGGGGCCGCGCCTGGACGCCCACCGGGCCGCAGGCGCTGACCTACACCGAGGTCGCCGACGTCCTCACCGACGTGCTCGGTCGACGCGTCCGCTACACCCGCCCCGGGATCCGGGCCTACTGGCGGCACGCCCGCCGCGAACTGGCCCTGCCGCCGGGCTTCGCGGCCGTGACGGCGGCGATCTACACCTCGGCCCGGCTCGGCCTGGCCGCCGGGCTCACCGACGACGTCCGCACCGTCACCGGCCGGGCGCCGGGCGATCTGCGCGCCTTCGTCGCCCGGGAGCGCGCAGTGTGGCTCCCGCCGGTCGGTCCCGGTGGCGAGACCGGCTGACGACGTCGTGCCCGCGTCGGTCAGCCGCCGCAGCGGCGGTCCCCGAGCGCACCGGTGGCGCCGGTGACGAACACCGTCATCCGGCTGCCTTCGCCTGCTGGTCGCGCTGGCCGTCCGGGCGGGCGGTGGCCCGGGCGAGCGACGCCTGCGCCTGCGACTGGTCGACGAAGGTCTCCTTGCGGGTGACCAGGCCCTCGTCGTCGACGTCCACGACGTCCAGGCAGGCGAAGCGGACCTGGTGGCCGTTGACGGTCGCGGTGAGGTCCCAGTCCAGGATCCAGTAGCGCTCGCCCGTCAGCACCCGGCGCACGTCGAACCCCAGGTCGGGCCACTGCGCGAACAGGGCGGCGAAGGCGTCGCGCACGGCGTCGCGCCCGTGCACGGCGTCCCCTCCGGTGCGTTGCCAGAAGGTGCTGTCGGCGGAGTGGAGGCTGCTGACGGCCTCGGCGTCGTGGGTGGCGAAGGCGGCGGCGTAGCGGTCGCACAGGGCACGCACGTCGATCGGGGCAGTGGTGGTCACGGGGTCCTCCTAGGCGATCGCGAAGATGCGGTAGTAGATGTCGTTCAGGGAGATGTCGCACAGGCCGACGGTGGTGACGGTGTTGAGGTCCGCGTGCCTGGTCGAGCCGGTCTCGAACAGCGGGCTCGTGCGGATGTAGGCCTCGTCGGAGGTGACGCGCGCGCCGGCGAACAGCCGGTCGCGGTGCTCACCCAGCACGATCCGGCCGGTGTTGGTCATGTGGATGTGGTCGCCGTCGTCGGTCCGGAGCGTGGCCCGGACGTCGACGCGGCCCACGCCGTCGCTGCCGACGGTCATCCAGTCGGCGCTCCCGGGCAGGACGGTGCCGCTGAGCCCGGGGCCCTGGAAGCGGCCCTCCTTCACGGCGAAGACGATCCGGGTGCCGAACGGGGTGGCGTGCACGGGAGCCGGGTGGAAGTCGATGTGCATGTCGAACAGGAAGCGGACCGGATGGGTCTCGAGCGCGAGCCTGCGGTCCGCGGCCGGCCCGGCGGTGGTGCTGGTCATGCCCTCACCGTAGCCAATCGCTTTAGTTAGTCAAGCGATTGGTCGGACGGGACCGGCCCCAGCACCGGACCGCGGGCCGCCGGTGGACCACCCGCGCTCGGTCTGACACCGTGCCGACCGTGAAGCACCACTCTTCGACGAGGTCCTCGACGTCGTGCGCGCGCACCTCCGAGCGGGACCGGTTCATCGGCAACGGGGGCGACGCCGGACCGGAGATCCGCGGAGCGGTGCGATGAGCGAGCTCGTGGTGGCCGGTGGGGCGGCACATCTCCCGCTCACCGGCGAGCGCACCGTCCCGGGGATCCCCGAGGAGAACTACTGGTTCCGCCGCCACGAGGTCGTGTACCGGGCGATCGCGGAGCGGTGCGCCGGCGCCGTGGTGCTGGAGGCCGGTTGCGGCGAGGGGTACGGCGCCGACCTGCTGGCCCGCGGCGCCGCCCGGGTGCTCGGGCTCGACTACGACCCGGTCACCGCCGCCCACGCCGCCCGCCGCTACCCGGAGGTCGCGGTGGCCCGGGCGAACCTGGTCGCGCTGCCGGTGCGCGACGGGGGATGCGACGCGGTGGTGTCGTTGCAGGTCGTCGAACACCTGTGGGACCAGGACCGGTTCCTGCGCGAGTGCCGGCGGGTGCTGCGCCCCGGCGGGGCGCTGCTGGTGTCCACCCCGAACCGGATCACCTTCTCCCCCGGCCGGGACACCCCGGTCAACCCGTTCCACACCCGGGAGCTGTCCGCCGCCGAGCTGGCCGGGCTGGTCGCCGACGCCGGGTTCGCCGACGTCGAGGTGCTGGGCCTGCACCACGGCCCGGCGCTGCGCGAGCTGGACGCCCGGCACGGCGGGTCGGTGGTCGCCGCCCAGGTCGCGGTGGCCCTGGACGGCGGGCGCTGGCCCCCCGACCTGCTGGCCGACGTGGGTGCCGTGCGCTGCGCGGACTTCGACCTGCGCCCCGACGACCTGGACGCGAGCCTGGACCTGCTGGTGCTCGCCGTGCGGCGATGACCGGCCCGCTCGGCGTCGGGCCCGGCGACACCGTCGCCCTGGTCGCCCCGGCCGGCCCCGTCCCGCCGGACGGCCTGGCCCGCGCCCACCGCCTGATGGACCGCTGGGGCCTGCGGGTCGTGCGCGGGAGCTCACGGCAGGGCACGACCTTCCGCGCGCGACCCCCGCACCTGGCGGGGACGGACGCGCAGCGGTCGGCGGAGTTCAACCGGGCCTGGGCCGATCCGGAGGTGCGGGCGGTGCTGTGCCTGCGCGGCGGGTACGGCAGCCAGCGCATCGTCGACGACATCGCCTGGGAGTGCGGGCGCAAGCTGCTGGTCGGGTTCAGCGACGTCACCGCCCTGCACCTGGGGCTGTGGACGGCGACCGGGCTGGCCAGCCTGCACGGGCCGGGCGTCGGGGTCGGCGGGGCCGGCCCCAGCCCGCTCGCCGCGGAGTCGCTGCGCCGGGCGATGGCCGCGTTCGGCACCGCCGGCACGGTCACCGCGACCCCCGTCGAGCCCACGTTCGCGCTGCGCAGCGGGCGGGGCACGGCCGAGGGGGTGCTGCTGGGCGGCAACCTCGCCGTGCTGGCCACCAGCCTGCTGCACACCCGGTCCTGGGCCGGGACCGTGCTGCTGCTGGAGGACGTCGACGAGCCGCCCCACCGGGTGGACCGGTTCCTGACCTTCCTCGGCCGGCTCGGGGTGCTCGGCGAGGTGTCGGCGGTGGTGCTGGGCCGGTTCACCGGCCGCGGCTACACCCCCGACGTCGTCCGGCGGGTGCTGGACGTGCTGCACGAGCGGCTGACCCGGTTCGGGGTGCCGTTCCTGGGCGGCTTCCCGATCGGCCACGGCCCGGACGCGCTGACCGTCCCGCTGGGCCAGCCGGCGGCGCTGGACTTCGCCACCGGCACGCTCACCCTGGCCGGCGGCACGGGCTGACCCGGGCTCCCGGTACGGTTCGCCGTTCGGGGGTGATCGGTGGGCTCGGACGCCGGGGTCGGCACGTTCTGCCTGGTCCTGCACAGCCACCTGCCCTGGCTCGCGCACCACGGCCGGTGGCCGGTCGGCGAGGAGTGGCTCTACCAGGCCTGGGCGCACTCCTACCTGCCGGTCCTCGACGTCGCGCAGCGGCTGGCCGAGCGCGGCGGGCGCGACCTGCTCACCCTCGGGGTCACCCCGGTGCTGGCCGCCCAGCTCGACGACCCGTACTGCCTGCGCGGCCTGCACGAGTGGCTGGGCGACTGGCTGCTGCGCGCGCACGGCGTCGCCCCCCGCCTGCCCGACCTCGGCACCTACGAGCACCGCGGGGCCACCGCCGCGCTGGAGCTGTTCGAGTCGCGCTGGCGGCACGGCGGGTCGCCGGTGCTGCGCGGGCTGGCCGACGCCGGGGCGGTCGAGCTGCTGGGCGGGCCGGCCACGCACGCGTTCGCCCCGCTGCTGCAGCCCGACGTCCGCGCGTTCGCGCTGCGCGCCGGGCTCGACGACGCCGCGCTGCGGACGGGCGCCCGGCCGGCCGGCATCTGGGCGCCGGAGTGCGGCTACGCCCCGGGGATGGCCGACGGGTACGCCGCCGCCGGGGTGGCCCGGTTCCTGGTCGACGGCCCGGCGCTGCACGGCGACACCGCGCTGGCCCGCCCGGCCGGCGGCTCCGGGGTGCTGGCCTTCGGCCGCGACCTGGACGTCACCTACCGGGTGTGGTCGCCGCGCTCGGGCTACCCCGGCGACCGCGACTACCGCGACTTCCACACCTACGACCACCGGTCCGGGCTCAAGCCGGCCCGGGTGACCGGCCGGTCGGTGGAACCGCCGGACAAGCGGCCCTACGACCCGGACCGGGCCGCGGCGGCCGTGCGGCGCCACGCGACGGACTTCGTCGCGGTCGTCCGCGACCGGCTGGTGGAGCTGCGCGACCGGATCGGGCGCCCGGCGCTGACCGTGGCGGCGTTCGACACCGAGCTGTTCGGGCACTGGTGGCACGAGGGCCCGGCCTGGCTGGAGCGGGTGCTGACCGAGCTGCCCGCGGCCGGGGTGCGGGTGACGACGCTGCGCGGCGCGGTGGACGCCGGGCTGGTCGGCGACCCGGTCGAGCTGCCGCCGTCGTCGTGGGGGTCGGGCAAGGACTGGCGGGTGTGGGCCGGCGAGCAGGTCGCCGACATCGTCGCGCTGAACGACCGGGTGCAGAAGGCGCTGCTGGACGCGGCCGGCCCAGGCCCGGCCCGCGACCCGCGTCGCGACGCGCTGGCCCAGGAGGCGCTGCTCGCGCTGGCCAGCGACTGGGCGTTCATGGTCACCAAGGACTCCGCGGCCGACTACGCCCGCGGCCGGGCGCACGCCCACGCGGCCGCGGTCGACCGGCTGGCCGCGGGCGAGCCGACCACCCTGCTGCCGCACCCCTTCGGCCACCTCGACGCCCGCACCCTCGCCCCGTCGAGAACGACGTTGTCGTGATCGACCGGGCGGTTCGATCACGACAGGTTCGTTCTGGACGGGGTTACCAGGCAGTAGGGTGCGTGCCGTGCGGGTGCTGATGGTGTCCTGGGAGTACCCGCCGGTGGTCGTCGGCGGGCTGGGGCGGCACGTGCACGCGCTGGCCACCGAGCTGGCCGCGGCCGGGCACGACGTCGTGGTGCTGTCCCGGCAGCCGTCGGGGACCGACGCCGGCACCCACCCCACCGTGCTCGAGCACGTCGACGGGGTGCGGGTGCTGCGGGTCGCCGAGGACCCCGCGCACCTGGAGTTCGAGCGCGACATGGTGGCCTGGACGCTGGCCATGGGGCACGCCCTGCTGCGGGCCGCGCTCACCCGCCTCGGCGACTGGCGGCCCGACGTCGTGCACGCCCACGACTGGCTGGTCGCGCACCCGTCCGTCGCGCTGGCCGACGTGCTCGGCGTGCCGCTGGTCGCGACCGTGCACGCCACCGAGGCCGGGCGGTACAACGGCTGGCTGTCCTCGCCGCTGAGCCGGCAGGTGCACTCGGTGGAGTGGTGGCTCGCGCACCGCGCGGACACCCTGATCACCTGCTCGGCGGCCATGCGCGCGGAGGTCGCCCAGCTGTTCGACCTCGACCCGGGACCGGTCCGGGTGCTGCGCAACGGGATCGCGCCGCGGCGCTGGGAGGTGCCCGCCGACGAGGTGGCCGCGGCTCGGGCGAAGTACGGGCCGGGCGGCGAGCCGCTGCTGCTCTACTTCGGCCGGCTGGAGTACGAGAAGGGCGTGCAGGACCTGGTCGCGGCCCTGCCGAGGATCCGCCGGGCGCACCCGCGGACCCGGCTGCTGGTCGCCGGCACCGGCACCGCGGCGGCGCAGCTGGTCGAGGCGGCGCGGGCCGGGCGGGTGCGGCGCAGCGTGGACTTCCTCGGGCACCTGCCCGACGGGGAGCTGGCCGCGACGATCTCCGCGGTCGACGCGGTCGTGCTGCCCAGCCGCTACGAGCCGTTCGGCATCGTGGCGCTGGAGGCGGCGGCGGCCGGGGCACCGCTGGTCGCGTCCCGGGCCGGCGGGCTGGGCGAGGTCGTGCGGGACGGGGAGACGGGCCTGTCGTTCCCACCGGGCGACGTGGCCGCACTGGCCGGGGCGGTCGACGCGGTGCTGGCCGATCCGCCGGCCGCGGCGCGGCGGGCGGCCCGGGCGCGGGCCGCGCTGGGGGTGGACTTCGACTGGCGGCGCATCGCCGCCGACACCGCTGCTGCCTACGCCGACGCCCGCGTCGGGGGCGCCACCGAGCTGGGCCGCCCGAAGATCGCGACGGGCAACGCGCTGGACCGGGATCGCCGCTGAGCCACGGCAGCCCGGCAGTGCTCTCCGCTCACCGGGTCAGGCGGCGTCCTCCCGGATGATCCGGGCCGCGACGTCGGGGTACTCGGCGGCGAGCTCGTCGACCAGGTCGTCGCGGTCCTCCGCGACGGCGGAGTTGACGGCGGAGGTGTACTGGGCATCGAGCGCCAGCAGGCGCTGGACGGTCAGGTCCTTCACGGTGGGCCTTCCTCGGGTCGATGGGTCACTACACTGGGCCCAACGGCTGACCCGTCGACCTCGTTCCCCGGCTTGGCGCAGCTCACATCGATTCAGATTGGCTTAACCTCCAGTTGACCGCGGCTTGGGTCTTGCGTGCGATGTCGGCCAGCGCGGCCCGCTCGGCGGCCGCGGCCTCGTAGTCGTCGACCCGGTTGCGCACCACCCGCGCCGGCGCCCCGACCGCGATCGAGTGGTCCGGGATGTCGCCGCGCACCACCGCGTGCGCGCCCAGCACCGACCCGCGACCCACCCGGGACCCGCGCAGCACCGACACCTTCGCGCCCACCCAGCAGTCCGGCCCGATCCGCACCGGGGTCTTGACGATCCCCTGGTCCTTGATCGGCACGTGCACGTCGTCGATGCGGTGGTCGAAGTCGGTGACGTAGACCCAGTCCGCGACGATCGTCGCCGCGCCCACCTCGATGTCGAGGTAGCAGTTGATCGTGTTCTCCTTGCCCATCACCACCTTGTCGCCGATCCGCAGCGACCCCTCGTGGCAGCGCAGCGAGTTGCCGTCGCCGATGTGCACCCAGCGGCCGATCTCCAGCCGCCCGTAGCCCGGCCGGGCGTGCAACTCCACCCGCCGGCCCAGGAACACCATGCCGCGCAGCACCACGTGCGGGTTGGCCAGCCGGAACCGCAGCAGCCGCCAGTACCGGACCAGGTACCAGGGCGTGTAGGCGCGGTGGCGGAGCACCCAGCGCAGCGAGTCGCGGGTGAGGAAGCGGGCCTGGCGCGGGTCGCGGCGGCGCCGCCAGCGCGCCCACAGCGGCGCACCCCACATGCTGGTCATGGCGAGGACCCTAATCCGGGCGGTGTGCACCGGGATCGCAGCGGGTAGCCGGGGCCATGCACATCGAGGAGTCCCCCGAGGGCGGCCCGGACGCGGCGAGCGGCTCCGAGGAGGACCGGGTCGTGTCGCGCCGGGTGGACAACCCGACCGCGGCCACCGTCGACGACGAGCGCGCCTACGCCGCCGCCGACCCGTCCCCCGCGCCACTGCCCGGTCCGGGTCGGGACTCCACCGCACGGACCGCCGGCCGCGACGGCGGCACCACCACCGACACCACCAGCACCACCCTGCAGGCCGAGGACGACCTGCGGTCCGAGAGCGACGAGCCCGCCCGCAGCGAGTAGCCCGGTCCGGCCGACCCCGGCCGGTCGGCCGCGGGGGC